>CAJFUU010000266.1 GCA_904420265.1 uncultured Clostridia bacterium | reverse complement strand
GCTTCCACCGGTGAGACCGTCAGAATCATAATTGCGCCGACAATCGCACCGATGTACGCGCCTGCAATGGGAATCAACGCCGTCACGCCCACGAGCGTACCGACCATCGTCGCATATGGAAAGCCGAACAACAACATGCCCAACATGCAGAGCGAACCGAGAATCACCGCCTCAATGCACTGGCCGACAATATAGCGGTGAAAACAATCGTCCAACACATCGAGTATGCGCCGCAGCCGCAAATGCCATGCCGGCCGCAAATAGGTGCGCAGCAAGCGGTTCATCTGCGTGCAGACGCGCTCCTTGCCGTAAAGCAGATATACGGCAAACACCACAGCCATCACCAGCGTAGTGGCGCCGGAGAAAACACCCGATACCGTAACCACCACAGAGTTCATCAGCCCGCCGAAGCCGCCGCCCAACCAGTCGATGATACTTGTAACGCTCTCCTGCCAACTTGTATCCAAACTGGTCAGTTCCTCCGGCAACAACTGGGCGATTTCGGGATAGCGCATCAATTCTGCGTAACCCCTCTCCAAAAGCGCCGGCACTTCGTTGAGCAAAAATTGCAGGCTTCTGACCAACTCCGGCACGACCAACACAACGACGATCGCCACCAGCAAAAGAATGGTCAAAAGCGACGCAAACAGACACACCCCGCGCCGCGTGCGCGTTACCAGGCTTCCATGGCGCTTGGGAAAATAGTGCCTTTCATAGAAGCGCATCATTGTATTTACAAGGTAGGCGATTCCTGCGCCCAGAATAAGCGGCCATAACCCGCTGAGGAACACGCCCAAAAGCCGTGAAACAACGCTCCAGTAGTGTACCGCCAAATAGATGAGCACCGCCGTGATTCCCACACGCAAACAGGTTTGCCATTTGAGCATGCCGGTTCCTCCCCCGCGTGCCCTTTATACACGCACTTTTTCCAGCTTATTGTAACAGGCCACGCATATTTCGTCAAGTCATACAGACCAGGTTCCATAAATATCACGGAAAAATCCATAGGATATGTAAAAAGAATTCGGTCTGTTTGTTTGCTGAATATGTACATACGTTATCTTCCCGCAAATACCCCTTGCATTTCCGCGCGAACTGTGCTATACTACCCATGTTCCACGGGTGATGACAATCGGGTCCCGTGCGGCGTCATGCTGCGAATCGTGTCAGGGCCGGGAGGCAGCAGCACTAAACAGATGTTGGCGCGCGCCGCGGGCAATGCCTGGTTCGAGTCCGTGGGATTTTTTATCTTGCATACTGGAAAATTCACATAAGATGTGGTAAAATAGATTTGTATGTGCGGAGGTGGATGCTTTTATGAACCGTTTGGAGGGCTTCCTCTCTGCCATGGCCTTACAGGGCCTGACTGCGGCGTTGGTGCATCGGCCAGAGAATATGCGCTATCTGACCGGCTATACTGGCGAGGGTTGTCTGTTCGTCTCCAACGATGCGCAGGCTATTCTCACGGACTTTCGCTATGTAGAGCAGGTTTCCCGGCAGGCGCCGTTTGTCGAGTGCATACGCACGCACGCCGGAAAGAGCCTTGGGACGCTCATACGCAAACTTTCCGAGCGTTCCCATTGCAACGCCCTGGCCGTGGAGACAGATTTTCTTTGCTATGACGAGTGCGTAGCGTTGCAAAACGCGCTGGGAAACGTTCAGCTTCTTTCCCTGTCTGCGCTTCCCGAATCCCTGCGCATTTGCAAGGATGATGGCGAAATCGCCTCCATTTGCCGCGCTGCGGATATCGCCTGTCGTGCCTTTGAAGCGTTGCTTCCCAAAATTCACCCTGGAATGACCGAGCGGGAAGTTGCCATTGCGCTCAATTATGAAATGCTGTATCTGGGGAGCGAAGGCGAAGCTTTTCCCACCATTGCCTGCGCGGGCCTCAACGGTTCCTTGCCTCACGCGGTTCCCGGAGAGCATCGTTTGGAGAAGGGCGAACTTCTGACGCTGGATTTCGGCGCCACCTGCGACGGTTACCGTTCGGATATGACACGCACCGTAGGCATCGGCAAAGTTTCCAATGAACTTCGGTCTGTTTATCAGACTGTTTTGGACGCGCAGCTTCTGGCGCTTTCAGCCATTCGTCCCGGCGCTGTGTGCGAGGATATTGACGCTCAGGCTCGCGATTACATTGAGGCGCGTTATCCCGGCGCTTTTGGCCATGCGCTCGGCCATGGCGTAGGCCTTTACATTCACGAACAGCCCCGGCTCGGCAAGGGCGACAAGACCGTTTTGCAACCAGGTCACGTCGTCACCGTTGAGCCCGGCATATATATCTCCGGTCTTGGCGGCTGCCGGATCGAGGACATGGCGATCTTAACTTCGGTCGGTTTTATGAATCCCATCAGCGCTCCGAAGCAATTGATCGAGCTGTAAATCCATACATTCTATTTGAGGAGGCACATTCCCCATGATCAACGCAAGCGACTTCCGAAACGGCGTCACCATTGAGATGGACAACGGCATT
>CAJFUU010000265.1 GCA_904420265.1 uncultured Clostridia bacterium | reverse complement strand
GGGAACTTATCTGAACGTAAATGACCGCAGACTGCAAGTGCAGCTGATGCAGGAAGCAAAAATAGCCCCGGTTTTCCTTCTTATCTGGGCAATTTTTGCGTTTGCTGGCTTTGTCAGCGCTCTGAGTTTTGCTTTTGGCGAAACCGCAGAGCCTGCGGATTCCGCGTCTCCCACCACCCCTCCAGTTTCCGGTGGGAAACTGCGAGGAAGCGATTTTTTTGCTCTGGAAAATGATTTTCCAGCACAAAAGCTGCCCCATCTCCACCGTACACGCGGCGATTTTGCCGGTTTTCCAAATCGTCCAAACCGGCCAGTTTTGATCTTAAAAACCTGAAGGGGGCAGTCTGCCGCCGGGGACGATTAAACGCGAAAGGCCTCGGTCCTCTCGCGCTCTCCCATGGGGCTTTTGACAGTCTGAACAAACGCGTTGCGTCTGGCGCCGGCCTGCTTTTGCAAATACAGTCAGGATGCCCGGCGTTTTTCATGCCTCTTTTTCAACGGCAATTGTGCCTGCTTCCGTAACCACGAAATCCACGCGCGCGTCGTGCGCGTCGCGCGGAACGCTCTCCCAAAGCGCCTGCTCCCGGCAAAGGCAGATGGATACGCCCTTCGCCCCGGCAAGAAAGCGATCGTAATAACCGCCCCCGTAGCCGAGGCGGTAGCCCGCATCGTCGGCGGCAAGACAGGGCACGAGTATGAGGTCGATTTCCCCTGGCAGGACAAGGGCCGCGCTTTCCGGCGGCTCCAGGAGGCCAAAAGAGGCGGGGGCAAGTTCGCTTACAGAGCGTATACGGCGCGCCTCCATGCGCCCTTTGCGAATGCAGCGCGGCGCGCATACGCGCTTTCCCTGCGCAAGCGCCGCTTCTATCAGCGTGCGCGTGTCTACCTCGCGGCCAATACTGACATACGTAAAAACCGTATCCGCCGCCCGCCATATCTCCATTTCCAATATCCGGCGGGCAATTGCGCTGTCGGCGCTTTGCAGATAGCGCTCTTCCCACGCTTCACGCGCGGCTCTTGCCTGTTGTCGCAGAGCATTTTTATTATCCATGCAGGCCTCCCCGCCGCGCTCGCACAGGCGCGCATTTTCGCAAACGCCGGGGCGAAAAACCGTCCCGGCGCAGGCTGCAAAAAGCAGCAAAACTGCTGTTTCGAAAAGCGTTGCCTGGCGAAAGGGCTGTGGTCCCCTGCGAAATTGCCGGTCTTTCGCCATGGGAAACGCCGTTTTCATGGCATGTCCCCGATAATGACCGTTTTTCTGCATCTGCAACCACAGGACTGCGCGCGGCCTTTCTTCTCGGAAGGTTTTTTGACAGGCGCCGGGGCGGAAAACCGTCCCGGCGCTTGATCAGGCGTTCTTTTTGGCTTCAGCCTTTTCAAGGAAGCGCGCGCTTTTGACCGCCACGCGCTTGTGGGTGGCGCGGCCGATCAGCCCGGCTTCGTCGTAGGCTTCGATGGTGAAATCGTAGACGCGGCCCTCCTGCGCGGTCAACGTGGCCTCGGCCCACACGCGCATGCCCAGCGGCGTGGCCGAGAGATGCTCTACGCTGATGAACGCGCCGACGGTGGAAACGCCCTCCTCAAGCGTTCCCGCCAGGGCGTTGCAGGCGGCCTGCTCCATCAGCGCCACCAGCGCCGGCGTGGCGAACACGCTCAATTGGCCGCTGGCCATTGAGGAAGCGGTGTTTTTGTCGTTGACGATCCATTCAGCCTTTCCGGTCTGCATGCTTTTGCTTCTCCTTTCCGGGACGCGCAGGGAAGCGCGTGCCTCCCCGCGCGGCGGTCTTATTTGCGAATTTCCGCGCCGAAACCCGTTTCCAGCGCCTTGAGGATTTTGTCCATACTGTTCTGAATCTCCGCGTCGGTCAGCGTGCGGTCGGCGGCGCGGAAGGTCAGGGCATAGGCCACGCTCTTTTTGCCTGCGCCAAGTTTTTCGCCGCGGTAGACGTCAAACAGGCGCGCCTCTTCCAGCGTTTTGCCCCCCGCTTTCTGAATACAGTCGAGCATGTCGCCCGCCCGCGCGGATTCCTTGACCACAATGGCAATATCGCGGGAGACGGCCGGGAAGCGGGGCAGTTCCTTTACGCCGTAAATGGGCTTGGCGAGCGCCGACAGGGCGGCAATATCCACTTCCAGCATGTAGACGCGTCCGTCGATGTCAAAGCGCGCCGCCACGTCCGGATGAATCTCGCCCAGCCTGGCAAAGCAATGCGTGCCGCTTGTCAATACGGCCCGACGGCCGGGATGGTAGTAAACCTCGCCGCCTTCCTCAGCCTTGCAGGTTATGCCAAACGCCGCCGCCAGCCAGACGCCGATCTCTTTGACGGTATAAAAGTCCACGTCCTCGCCATATGCGCCCACGCACAGCATGGGGTGCTCCTCTGGCAGTTCGCCCTTTTCGCGGGCCTCGAAGGCGGTGGAAAGTTCAAACAGGCGCGCGCCGCTTACGCCGCGATGGATGTTCCCGGAGAGCGTGTTGAGCATGGAGGGCGCCAGCGTAGTACGCATCACCGAAGTATCCTCGCCCAGCGGGTTGCGCAGTTCCACGGGCTTGAGCCGCCAGTCCGTGGAAGGAATGCCAAGGTTTTCCAACCAGCGGGGGCTGATGAAGGAATAGTTGAGAATTTCATACAGGCCCATGCCCACCAGTTCGCGCCGCACGCGGGAGAGGAATTTCTGTTTGTCGGAGCGGAAACCAACCATCGTTTCAGCGCGCATCAGCGTGGAGGGGATATGCTCGTAACCCACCATGCGCAGCACTTCCTCGGCGATGTCGGCCTCTGTTTCGATATCCTGTCGCCAGGCGGGGGCTTCGCAGGTAAGCACATCGCCGGCCAGGACGGTGTCTATGTTCAGGTCGTTGAGGATATCCTCCATGCGCTCGCCAGGCACGGTTACGCCGTTGAGGCGGCAAATGCGCTGCACGCTGGCTTCCACCACGCGCGGCTGAAGCGGGTTGGGGTAGCTGTCGAAAGCGCCGGGCACCACTTTGCCGCAACCCAGCATGTTCACCAGCATGCAGGCGCGCTCCAGCGCCTCCATGGAGCCGGCGGCGCAAACGCCCTTTTCAAAGCGACCGCTGGCCTCGGTGCGCATGCCCAGCTTGCGGGCGGTGACGCGGTTGTTGGCGCGCTCAAAGGCCGCGGATTCAAACAGCACCCGCACCGTGCCTTCGACGATCTCCGATTCTTCGCCGCCCATGATGCCGGCAAGGCCCGTGGCGTTTTCGTGGTCGGCAATGACCAGCATGCTGTCGTCAAGCACGTGTTTTTTGCCGTCCAGCGTCACAAGTTCTTCGCCCTGACGGGCGCGGCGGACGACGATGGTCTGGTCGCGCACTTTGGAAAGGTCGAAGGCGTGCATGGGCTGGCCGGTTTCCAGCATCACGAAGTTGGTGATGTCCACGATGTTGTTAATCGGTCGCACGCCTGCGCCGTAGAGGTATTCGCGCATCCACTTGGGGGAGGGGCCGATTTTCACCTCGTCGATGACGCGCGCGCAGTAGCGGGGGCAGTTTTCCGTATCCTCTACGATTACGGTAGCGTAGTCCTCAAAAAGCCCCTTGCCGTCCTCCTCCACCTGGATTTCCGGCATCACGCAGTGCTCGCCCAGTACCGCGGCGCTTTCGCGGGCAATGCCCCACACGCTCAGGCAGTCGGGGCGGTTGGCAAGAATCTCATAATCGACAATATCGTCGCCGAGGCCGAACACCTCTTTGACATCCGTACCGGGCTTATATTCCTCTTGGAAAACCAGGATACCCGCGTCGCCTACATGCGGATAAAGGCCATCGGGCACATCCAGTTCAGGGCCGGAGCAGATCATGCCCTGGCTCTCCACGCCGCGCAGTTTGCCGCGCTTGATCTTGCCGCCGGGCAAATGCGCGCCTTCCAGCGCCACCGGTACAAGCTGGCCCGCGGCCACGTTCGGCGCGCCGCAGACAATCTGCAAAGGCGCTTCGCCGCCAACGTCCACCGTGCATACGTGCAGATGGTCGCTGTTGGGATGGTCCTCACAGGTGAGCACGCGGCCCACAACCACGCCGTCGAACTGCTCGCCGGTTTTTTCAACGCCTTCCACGGCGGTGCCGGTCATAATCATGCGGGAGGCGTATTCCTGCGGCGTCATGTTCACGTCCACATATTCCCGCAGCCATTTCATGGGAATTTTCATTGCCTTGCCCTCCTTACCGGAACTGCGCCAGGAAGCGCAGGTC
>CAJFUU010000264.1 GCA_904420265.1 uncultured Clostridia bacterium | reverse complement strand
GCGCTTGAGCATGTTCTTTTGCGATTCCTGCAGCGCCTGCATGGAGCGGGACAGTTCCGCGTGCATGGCGGAAACGCTCTTCAAGTAAGCGTTTTGCTGCCCGGCGACCAGTTCCATCTTCTCCACATTGGAGGCGATGCGCAGGTAACTGTCGTCCGCGCCGCTGCGGGCGGCGTTGAGTTTCTGGATATAGTCCTCCAACTGGGAAACCATGCCCTCCAGGCTGCTTTGCAACTGGGCGGCGTTTTTGAGCACGCGGCCGGCGTTTTCCATGCCTTCCGAGACGATGGAGGTGGCCTTTTGCTGGTTTGCGCAGGTATCTTCAATGACGCGCGAGAGGTTGGAAAGCTGGCCGTCCATCATTTCGTCCATGCGCTCCACAAAGCGGCCCGCCACTTTGTCGATCAGCCGCATTTGCTGCTGGGTGTTTACGGTCATAAACTCTTCCAGGCTTTTTTGGATGGGCGCCGCCGCGCCGGTGATGATTTCCTCCAAGCGGTCGGTAAAGCCGCCGTTCAAATCCTGCGACATGGTTTGAATCAGCGCGGTCTGCTCCTGCTGGTAGATGGCGATTTGCGTCATCGGGTCTACGGAGAGCACGCCCGCGTAGCGGCTCATGGCGCCGTAGAAATCCTGCAGCGTGTGTTCGGCCGAGCCGCATACAAAGCGGGTGATGAGCGTGAAGGTGATAGAGCCGACCACGCCGACGATGGAAGTCATAAACGCGTAGCGCATGCCGGGAATCAGCGTGACGATGGATTCCTGCACGGCCTCGGCGTCGGCCATGTCAAAGCCGGACAGGCCTGTGGTCAGGCCGATGAGCGTGCCCAGAAAGCCCAGCGATACCATCAGCCCCGGAATCGCCTCGGCGAACGAAATGCGGCCCGGGCCGTAGATGGCGGTATCTTCATTGATGTAATCTTCCACGTTGGAGGCGTTGTGGTACACGCCGTCGGCGAAGAAGAGGTTGTTCAGGTACTCGCTCCAGTGGGAGTAGAGGCAGCCCTTGCCCAGGAACTTGTCCTCCTGCCACGAACGTTTGCCGGTCGCCCCCTGTTTGATGGAGCGGATGGCGCGCCGGATGGTCGCCCGCGTGCGAGAGATAGGGGCGATGCAGCGAATGATGCCTACTATGAACAGCAGGACGATGACGGTGTAGACAGACAGGTTGATGATGGTGTCCAGCCCGCCTGAAGAGCCTAAAAACATTTCCAGAAAGTCCATAGTCCCCTCCCATGCCAGTTGATAGAAATAGCTATTTTCAGTATACCATTGGAAAGGGGGCGGAAAAAGGCAGAAGCCGTGACGAAAACATGACAAATGGATACTGGAAGACGATATGCACAAAAATGCACGCTAAAGATATGCAAAATGCTGCATTGCAAAGGATGGAACGGCGAAATAAAGCGCCGGAAATCCGCGGTGATAGCGCCTTGAAAACAAAAAAAGCGCGCGACGCGTCAGAAGCAACGCAGTCGCGCACGAAAGGGGTTTATTCGGAAACGTAGGGCAACAGCGCGATTACACGGGCACGCTTGATGGCCGTGGAAAGCTGGCGCTGGTGCTTGGCGCAGGTGCCAGTCATGCGGCGGGGCAGGATTTTGCCGCGCTCGCTGGTGTACTTCATGCGCAGGCGCACCATGTCCTTGTAGTCGATATGCTCAACCTTGTCCACGCAGAACTGGCAGACCTTGCGGCGCGGCTTGCGGCCGCGGGGGCGGCGAACCCGTTCGCCTCTATCTTCAGACATTGCTTGTTTTCCTCCTTGATTGGTCGTTGGACGCCCGCGGCGTTAGAACGGCAATTCGTCGTCCACATCGGTGAAGGCGTCGGCATCGGGCGCGTAGCCGGAGGGCTCGGGCGGCGGGGGCGGATTGTCCGCGCGCGGCCGGTCGCCCTGGGGCGATGAAAGAAATTCAACATTGTCGGCCACAATTTCGGTGATGTAGCGCTTCGAGCCGTCCTGCGCATCATAGGAGCGGTTTTGAATGCTGCCCTCCACCGCGACTTTGCGGCCTTTGGACAGATAGCGGGCGCACAGCTCCGCCGTCTGCCGCCAGGCGATGATGTTGAAGAAATCCGCCTCGCGCACGCCCTGCTGGTTGGCAAAGCGCCGCTGCACGGCCAGACGGAACTGGCACATGGTAACGCCGGAAGCCGTGGTGCGCGTTTCCGGATCGTTGGCGAGATTTCCAATCAAAATAGCTTTGTTCATTGCTTGCAACCTCCCGAACGTGCATACATGAGCCGTCGTGTTCGGTTTCGCGAAAGCGCCTGCGCTTTCGGAGGCGGCTTCCCTCAAAATACGTTTGCGGGAATTCCGCCAACAAAGCGGCGCGAACCGCTTTGGGCGCCGGACGCCTGCGCAGACACGCCCTGCATGGGTCGGTGGCCGGCCTTATTCAGCCTCGGAGACGGGCGCCTCTTCGTCAGCGGCCTCAGCGGGCGCCTCGGCGGCTTCTGCCGGCGCGGCGGGCGCTTCCACCACAGCGGCGGGGGCCTCGGCCGGGGCGGCGCTGGTCTCAGCGGCTTCGCGCGCGGGCGCGGGCCGGTTCATTTCGCGCTTGGCGGGCAGTTCGCCCTCATAGCGGATGACCAGGTAACGCAGCACCTGCTCGGCAATCTTCAAATTGCGCTCCAGTTCGCGGGGCAATTCGGCGGGGGCCTTGATGTACATCAGCACATAGTAACCCTCGGTCTTGTAGTTGATGGCGTAAGCCAGACGACGCTTGCCCCACTCATCAATGCGCTCCACCTCGCCGCCGTTCTTGGCGACCAGTTCGGCAAAGCGGTTGATCAGCTCGCTGCGCGCGCTGTCTTCCAACGCGGTATCGACCACATACATGACTTCATACTGGTTCATGGGGAACGTTCACCTCCTTATGGACTTCGGCCATGACCTTGCGGCCATGGCAAGGATGCGCCAATTCCATATTATATCAGAAAACAGACAAATTTGCAAGGTCTGGAATTGTGAAAAAAACGCGTCGCAAGGCGAAATTTGGCGCGCAAAAGCGCCGCGCCTTGGCAAACGGCGCGCGCTTTGCTATAATAGAAACGACCAATGCAATAAACGGGGGCGCGGCGATGAAATTTGTGAAGATGCACGGCTTGGGAAACGACTTTGTCTTTCTGGGCGGCGAGGACGCCCTGCGGGTGGAAGACCCGGCGGCGCTGGCGCAAAGGTTGTGTCAGAAGCACTTCGGCGTTTGCGCCGACGGGCTGGTGCTGATTTTGCCATCGCAGACGGCCAACGCGCGCATGCGCATCTTCAACCCCGACGGCAGCGAGGCCGAAATGTGCGGCAACGCCCTGCGCTGCGTAGGAAAGTATCTTTACGAAAGCGGCGCCGTGGACGGCGACTGCATGAGCGTGGAAACGCTGGGCGGCGTCAAACCCATTCGCGTCAACGCGCAGAACGGCCGCGTCGTCTCCGTGGCGGCGGATATGGGCCGCGCCCGGATTGGCGAGGCGGTGAAAATCAATCTCGGCGGCCGCGAAACGCCCTTTTTGCCTGTGGATATGGGCAATCCGCACGCCGTAACATACGACCTGTTCCCCGGCGACGCCGAATTCGAGCACTTTGGCCCCTGCGTGGAGCGCAACAGCCTTTTCCCCAACCGCACAAACGTGGAATTTTGCCGCGCAGTATCGCCCACGCGGGCGGAGGCGCGCGTTTGGGAACGCGGCGCGGGCGCGACGCTGGCCTGTGGTACGGGCGCTTCGGCGGCGTTCGCGGCGGGCGTCAAGCTGGGCCATCTGCGCGAAAAGGCGGAAATCTTCCTGCCCGGCGGGCGGCTGGTGTTCAAAATTGGCAAGAACGGCCATGTCATCGTCAGCGGCCCGGCGGAAATCAGCTTCTTTGGCGAACTGCCGGAAATGTGACGGAGAAAGCGCCCTGCGGGGCGTTTGGCGGACAGGGGAGCATCTCTCCCGCCGGGCGTCGCGGCGCGAATTTTCCGTTTGAGCCGCGGTGTCCGAAATCGCGAAATCCCGCCTTGCCCGCCAATTAGCGCAGAAATCCTGCGGATTTCCGGGCGCGGAAACTGCAGGGAAGCGATTTTCTGTTGATAATATATATATATGGTATAATGGCGGCAGGACAAGAAAGAGGAGGAAAGAACATGAAGAAATTGCTTGTCTGCCTGCTGGCGCTGTTGTTGGCGGCGGCGCCGGCGCTGGGCGAGGAAGCGGCGGACGGCTCCGCGCACGCTTTTGAAGGCTCCGGCTTCGACAGCCCGGAGGAAGCTGTGACGGCCTACCTGGAGGCGATGCAGGAAGGCGACGTGCAGGGCATGCTTTCGACCTTTGCCATTGAAACCTATGTGGACAACGTCGACGCGCAGACATATCTGACGCGCATGGGGGCGTTTGTGCCCGACGACCAGGAAGGCGTGCCCCTCAGCAACGCCTATGCGCGCGAGATCGCCATAAGCCGGCGCTACGCCGGCCTTGCGGATCAGTTGTATATGCAGTATCTATACTATTCCTGGCCGGAGGAGTACGGCGAATTTACCGGCGACGCGCTGAGGCTGAACGAAGCGGGCGGGGCGGACGCCTTCCTCTCCGCGATGTCCGCCTCGACGTTCGCCGATGCTCTGGCGGGGATGGAGATTGTCGGGTTCGCCGACCCTGCGGCGCTGAACGACAACTATGCTTCGCAAATCAATCAGGAAACCATTGCCCGGCAGATGACGAGCTACGGCTGCGACGAGGTGGCGGACATAGCCGTCCGTCTGAACATGGGCGGCGAGGAATGGTACCAGTGCATGTGGGCCGCCCGCTATGGGGAAAAATGGTACAATCTTTCGCTTAGCGGCAATATCGGCGCGCTGCTCGCTATCCGCACCAACGCCGGCGGACTGGTTCCGGCGGCGGCGCTGCCAGAATAGGCGCGGCAGAGAAAGCGCCGTCTCGCGAACATGCGGGGCGGCGTTTTTGCATATTGCTCCCCGCTTGGGACGGGGATTCCGGGGAACGTATAGCGACGCGTAAAACGGCAACCTTTTCCGGGATGCGCTATATAATGGGTGATTTGCACTGCCTGCCGCATTCCATCGGCCGGCGGTCCGTTTGCGGCAAAGCGGCAGCCGGCAGAGGGAAGAAGACGCGTATGCGACGGGTCATGCCCTTCTTACGCAACGCTCAGACAAACGGGAGTCAGTCATTCGAAAATTCGCTTATAACGTTTATTTTCCCAACAATATGCGCGTTGAACTCTTCCAACTTCTCTGCTGGAATCCACAGTTCGTTATGATAACAGGCCCCAACACAATGAACTTCAAATTGTGCGCAATAGGCATCATCAACCTCAAATTGTGTTACATAGCCCTTATGGTCATCATTGTATTTTACATTCCATTTAGAAGCGATTTCCATGGCGTACCGTTCGTTTAGAACCGGATAATAGACAGGCTGTTCCGGTAGCCTGGGCGGAAACGCACGGTAGCCGGTTTCCCGAATGAAATTTAGCTCTTTTGTGCCAATGGGTCTATATAAAATCATATTGTCCTCCAGTAAATTTGACTTTATCGGTCTAAAGTATCGCACACATTGAAAGTTGCCGCAAGGCACTGTGGTTTTGCTGTACCAATGGCTGGAGGGTTGCTCTATATGCGTTTATTGGTGTTTTGCTGCGCGCGCACCAGGAAGAAAATGAAGCGCCCCTAACCTTTCCGCTTGTATGTATACACAGCGTTTGGCCCCGGCGCTCTATATATAAAACTTTTTGAAGCCCAAAGGAGAGGGCTGTTCCGGCGGTCTGCCCTTAGAGCGGGCGCAAAACGGCGAAGGTTTTCGCCACAAGCCGAGCCCACACCGCCGGACAGCGGTTCACGAATATGCGCGCCTGATACGCCATTCCGGGAATATTCATGGGGACCGAAGGAGCATATTCCCGAAAAGCGGAGAAATCCCTTGCCGGGCCATGGTTCGCATTTGGCGCTATCGGCATATAAACGCCTTACAGACTTTATGCCGCCGCCAAGCTGGTACGCCATGCGTCGCCGCCGGTTTTCTTTACAGGCAGGCAAAGAAGTTGAGAAAGCCAAAAGGATGGGAAGGGGCTGTAGAGGCTTTGTAGAGAGGTCATTCAAAGACGCAGGCCTTTCCTTTGGGAGAAGTCTCCTAAGGGCGCGCTTGCATACCGCCGGCAGGCCGGCGGCGGTACTGCCTGCCGGCAGCCGTGCCCTCTTCGAGGGGGACGATCCAGTGGGCTTTCACCCTGCTGGCAGTGCAGAACCGGGAAGACATCAAGATGCTGGCTTCGCCTTGCCTGCGGCGCCCTTGACGGCTTCCCGTTTCTGTGCTTTATGGCAATCAAGAGGGGGTTGAAGCCCCTCTCTTTTCAAAAATATGTTCTTTATGGACAAAAAATTTTGATGAATCGCTTGTTGGTAAAAAAGGAAGCGCGTAGCCAAGAGCCAACGCAAAAAGGCCGGGCGGCTGCGTTTGGCAGCATCCGGGGAACCGGTACACGCGCCGGCTATTCAGAGCGCGCAAACGCTGCCGGGATCGTGCCCTGACAGGGCTTCGTCAAACCACCGGCTCAGCCATGATTTGCGCGTAGCCAAAGCGTGTTTGAAAATTTCTGAAAATGCCATTTCGGCATCTCTTGCGCCATTCTGGCGATGCCTCCTGACGTAGCGCCGCGAAGCGATTCTTCGCTGAAACGGAGGGAGAATCCCCTCGCAATTGCGGATTTTCCCCCTTCAAGCGCACGCTAGTCAAACAGCGTTAAATCCACCGTCGGTTCCGGCGCAATATCGCGCGGGGCGGTGGTGCGCAAGGGCACGCTGGGGTCGTGGGTAATCAGGGGTTTGATGGGCGTTTTGCCGTCTTGCGTATAGGGGGCGCTTTCGCTGAACAGCGCCCGCTGTGTCTGCGGCGTGGCGTCGCCGCTGGCCTGGATGCCCACGGCGTTTTGGAAATTGCGCACCGCGGCGGTCGTGCCCTTGCCGTAGACGCCGTCGGCCGTGTCGTTGAGCCAGCCCAATTCGACCAGCCGCTGCTGTACGAGATACACGTCCCAGACATAGTTGTTGATGCTGTCCTCGTTGAGCAGCTTGTATTCGTAAACATAGGGGTCGGGAGCGGGCACTTCCAGTTCGGTCAGAGGCGTGGTAATTTCCGTCACTTCATTTTCGGGATAGCCGAACATTTCGTTGAGCGTGACCAGGCGGTACCCCTGCTCGGTGGCGTAGGGGATGAAGTCCAACAGCTTGTACAGGTCGTTGTCCGTGGTGTGGAACAGGTAGATATTGCCCGGCGCGAGCGTATCGTGCAGCGTGGGGATGCTGGAACTGGAGCCGCTCATCGTCCAGTGCGCCATGCCGTAATAGCCGAGCTTGGCGATGTACTGGTGCGTGCGCAGGTCGCGCCGGTTGTCGCCACCGCGGGTGCGCATGAAGTGCATTTGGTAATTGACGCCCAACGTCATGCTCAACACGCGGTTGGCGTTGTAGATTTCCGCGGCCATATCCTCCGCGCTCATGCGGTAGAAGGCGGGATGGCTGTAGGTGTGGTTTTCAAATTCCATGCCGTTTTCGTAGGCGTAACGAACCACTTCGCGCAGGTTTTCGCTCTGCATGAGGTTTTCGCCGATGGGCAATATGGTCAGCTTGCCGCCGTTGTCGATGGCGCACTGCACAATCTGGCGCAGGTTTTGGGTCTGGTTGCAGTCGTCCACGGTGATGGCGATAATCTTTTCGCTAGTTTGCGCTTTGGAAAAAATGGGCAGATAGCCGCCGGGCATGGCCGTGGGGCGCGCGCCGACAACTTCATCCTGCGTGTAAGAATCGTCGCCAAGGGTTTCGCTGGTGGCGGCGGGCGCATCCGGCGAAGCGGCCTCTTCCGGCGGCGCGGCGGCCTCGCCGGCCGGCGACGCTTCGGGGGCGGGCGTGTGCGAAGGCGACGGCGCAGGCGTGACGCTGGATACAGGCGCGGCCGCGGGCACAGAACCATCGCGCCCCGAACAGGCGCGCGGCAAGAAGATGGCCAGCAGAATGACCAGCAGCGTGCAGGCGGCGATGACAATGAGCGGCAGCGGCGAATTTCTGCGCCTGCGCGCGCCGGGACGCGCCATGCGCGCGACCGGTTTTTTTCCTTTGTTTCTTGCGTCCATAGCCGTGTTTTCCTCCCCTGTCCCTCATCATCCGGAGCATGCGGTAAATATTGGACGCGCGTCGTACCCGCGCGGTTGCCGTCCGGTCAGTCGAACAGCGTTAAATCCACGGTCGGCTCCGGACCGGTGTTGCGCGGCGCGGTGGTGTGCACCGGCGTGGGCGAGGCGGCGACGTTTCCGGCCGAAGAGGCCGGCGTGGGCGAAGCGGTTCCGGCGGCGGTAGCCGCGGGCGCATCGTCGCTGAAAAGGATTTCCTGCGTTTCCGGCGTAGCCACGCCGGTGGCCTCTATGCCGGCGGCAAGCTGGAAATAGCCTACGGCCATGAAGGTGTTGTGGCCGTAAACGCCGTCGGGCGTGTCCTGCAAAAAGCCCAGTTCATACAGGCGCACTTGCAAAAGCGTCACATCCCAGATATAGCTGGTGCTCTGACTGAGCGTTTTGTATTCGTAGACGTAGGGATCGGGCTCAGGCGGCGTGCGCTCGGTCAAAGGCGTGGTAATTTCGGTGGCTTCATTGTCCGGATAGCCGAACATTTCGGTAAAGGTAAGCATTTCATAGCCCTGTGCGGCGGCATAGGGAATGAAGAAAGAGAGCAACTCCAGATCGCTGTCCGTCGTGTGGAACAGGTAAATCTGCCCCGGAGAAAGGCTGTTGGCGAGTTGTTCGGTAGAGGATTTGCTGCCGTCCACCGACCAGTGGGCCATGCCGTAATAGCCGAGTTTTTCCAGATATTGATGCGTGCGCAGGTCGTAGCGGTTGTCGCCGCCGCGGGTGCGCATGAAGTGCATCTGATAATCCACGCCCAGCACCGAACTGAGGGCGAGGTTGGCGTTGTAAATTTCCGCGGCCATATCCTCGGCGCTGAGGCGGTAGAAGGCGGAATGGTTGTAGGAATGGTTTTCAAATTCCATGCCCATTTCATAGGCGCGGCGCAAAGGCTCGTACAGGCTTTCGCGCACGGTGTTTTTGCCGATGGGGAAAATGGTGATCTTCGCGCCGTAGGCCTCGCACAAGTCCAGTATGGCGTTGAGATTGTCCCCCTGGAAGCAGTCGTCCACGGTGATGCAGATTTGGTTTTCGCGGATATTGGCCTTTTCAAAGATGGGCAAATAGCCCTCGTCCGCCACCGGCCGGATGACCAAATAGGGGTCCACCGTGCGCACCGGCGTGGGCGTATCGGTAGGCGCGACGGAAGCGCTCTGCGCGACGCCAGTTGCGGCCGGAACTGTGGACGCAGGCGTTACCACCACGGCGGAGACGGGTACGGCGCCGTCGTTTCCCGAGCAGGAACGCGGCAGGAAAATGGCCAGCAGAATTGCCAGCAGCGTGCAGGCGGCAATGACAATGAGCGGCAGGGGCGAATTCTTGCGCCTCTCTCCGGGACGCGCGTAGGTTCGCGCCGGGCTTTTGCGGTTCCGGGCATTGTTTCTGTTGTTGACGGGCATAGATTCCTCCAGGCAACGCTATTCAAACGGATAAACCGAGTTTTTACCCATTCCATCATAACGTTTCAAAGCCGTAAAGTCAAGGGAAAAACCGGCAAAAACGCGCTCCGCGCCGAAAAAGACGCGGAGCGCGCGGAAACATTACGCGCGGATTTACGCGGTAACCTTTCGCGTGGAAAGCGTGGCCTGTTCGCCGTTGATGTTCCACTCCTTGACGTAGGCGTCCGCCGCCGGCGCGGCCATCTCCAGCGCTTCGGCCAATACCGCGCCGCAGATGTCTTTTGCGCCGCGCTGGATGATGGCGGCGAGTTTTTCGCCGGCCGCATAGGTCACGGCAATGCGGTCGGTCACTTCGTAACCCGCCTCCTTGCGCATGGTCTGGATCTTGGAGATCACCTCGCGCACAAAGCCTTCTTCAATCAGTTCGGGGGTGAGGTTGGTATCCAGCACTACGGTCATATCGCCCTCGCTCTCGGCCATAAAGCCGCTCTTTTGCATCGGCTCGATGAGCGTATCCTCGCGGGCAAGCTCCACCGGCGTGCCGTCAATCTCAAAGCAGAGCTTTTCGCCGCGGTCAAAGGCGTCCACCACGTCGTTGCCGTCGGCCTGAGAAAGATAGGCGCCGATTTTGCCCAGCAGCTTGCCATAGCGCGGGCCGAGGGTGCGCAGCTGCGGCTTGATCTTATAGGTAGTAAAGGCGCGGGCATCGTCCACAAATTCCACGCTTTTGACGTTCAACTCGTCGGCGATCAACGCGGCCATCGCCTCCGGCAGCTTCGCGCCCTTGACGTAGAGCACGCGCGCGGGCTGGCGCACCTTCATATTGGCGGCGCTGCGGCAGGCACGGCCGAGCTGCACGGCGGCAATGACGGCCTCCATGTCTCTCTCCAGCGTTTCATCCACCAGCGACAGATCCGCCTTCGGGAAATCCGTCAGGTGCACAGACTCCTTCGCGCCGGGGATGTTGTTTGCCACCAGGTTCTGATACATCGTCTCGGTCATGAAGGG
>CAJFUU010000263.1 GCA_904420265.1 uncultured Clostridia bacterium | reverse complement strand
CCCTGCTGCACGCTACGCAGACGGGTGCGGCGGCCGTGATCGGCACCACCGGCCTGTCGGCGGCGCAGGTGGAGCGCATCCGTGCGGTATCCGAGCGCATACCGGTGGTATACGACGCCAACTTCTCCCTCGGCGTGGCGGTTCTGCGCAAGACGCTCCGTCAGGTGGGGCCGCTGCTCCTGCGCTGTGGCTTTGACGCGGAAATCGTGGAGACGCACCACAACCGCAAGGCCGATGCACCCAGCGGTACGGCCAGGGCGCTTTTGAAGGCCATCGACCCTGAGGACGCTTACGCGCATGTCTATGGCCGCGAAGGGCTGGTCGGCGCGCGTGGGAAGGAGATTGGTGTGCATGCCGTGCGCGGGGGTACCGTGGCCGGCGAGCACCGGGCGCTGTTCTTCGGAGAAGATGAAACCCTGGAGTTCCGGCACAGCGCAGCCAGCCGCCGTATCTTCGCCGCCGGCGCAGTGCTGGCGCTGGACTTTGCCGTTGGACATGCGCCGGGGCTGTATAGCGTAGACGACGTGCTGGGGTTAAACGAAACATGAGGCAATACCATCCAATTCGGCTGAGAAGCCGTCATGCTCTTTTATACCGGGCCTGTGCGGCGCGGCCCTGACGACTCGGAAGGAGGAATGACCATGAACGCGGAGGAGATCATCCGCTTTATACACGATGCCAAGAAAACTACGCCGGTGAAGGCCTATGTAAAGGCAATGCCGGGGCTGGAATTTCCGGGATGCCGCGTGTTTGGCGCGGGTGATCAGGTGATCTTCGGCGAGTGGGCCGACGTTAAAGCCGCGCTGGAGAAGAATGCCGCTGCCATTGAGGATGTGGTTGTTGAGGCTGACCGGCGCAACAGCGCCGTGCCGCTTCTGGATGTGAAAAACATCAACGCCCGCATTGAGCCGGGCGCTTTGATTCGCGACCGTGTGGAGATTGGCGACCGCGCTGTGATTATGATGGGTGCTATTATTAACATTGGCGCAGTGGTGGGCGAGGATACCATGATTGATATGGGCGCGGTGCTCGGCGGCCGTGCCATGGTGGGCGCGCGCTGCCATGTGGGCGCGGGCGCGGTGCTTGCGGGCGTTGTGGAACCGGCCAGCGCCACGCCGGTTGTCGTCGAAGACGACGTGCTCATTGGCGCAAACGCCGTAGTGCTTGAAGGCGTGCATATCGGCAAAGGAGCGGTGATTGCCGCCGGCAGCGTAGTGGTTTCTGACGTGCCGGAGAACGCCGTGGTGGCGGGCGTTCCCGGCCGGGTGATTAAAATGAAGGACGCAAAGACCGAGAAAAAGACCGCCTTGGTCGATGCCCTGCGCGCTCTGGATTGAAGAAAACAATAAAGGCAAAATAAAACAAAGCCGGAAATCAAGCGATTTCCGGCCATTCTTCTTGCAACGACGGCATTCAGGCGTCGCCTGCAAAGACAGCTATTCACGATAGGGCTTGGCGATAGGCGCGTTATCCGGGCCGAGCGGCGTAAAATCCACCGGTTTTTGGCAATGTGGGCAGGTGTATAGTTCATTCTCCTCCTTGATTTCATCAAGGGGTACGAAAAACACTTTGCCACATTCGGTGCAAATACTGCCTGCCAGCGGCCTGCTGCCGCTGTTTCCCGCGTCGGAAGAAATGACCCGCAGGCCGCTTTCAGAGGCGAAGTGGCCGTCATACTCCCCATCGTCCTCGTCCTCGTATTCTTCGTCCTCTCCGGCGAAGTCTGCATCGCGCTCGTCGCCGTCGATCGCAGCCTCAAGATCCTCAAGATCTTCGTCGAGACTTTCGACAAAGTCGTTCAGCTCCGTTAAGTCATCGCGCAAATCACCGATTTCGCCCGCGAAGCCCTCCAAAATGTCTGCCAGAGCCGTTAAGAGCTTGGCATTGTTGGAATCCGGCGCAAGCTCCATGCTGCCGATGATTCCCCGGATATAGCCGATCTGCTCACTCAGCTTCGTCATGCCTTCACCTCCCGCCCACAGGGGCAGATTTTAAAACAGAATGCAGAAAATTGGGCGGCAAAGCGTGCCGCCCTGAACATATTGTGCGGTTTGGGGCCAGCTTATGCGCGGCCCAGGTATTCGCCACCGTTGCGGGTGTCGATTTTGAGCTTATCGCCGATTTCAATGAACAGCGGCACCTGCAGGGTAAAGCCGGTCTCGACCGTGGCGGGCTTGGTAGTGTTGGAAGCCGTGTCGCCCTTGAAACCAGGCTCGGTGGCAGTCACTTCCAGCTCCACGAAATTCGGGGCCTCGACGCTGAAGGGCGCGCCCTTGAAAAAGCGCACGGTGACGTTGGTATTTTCCTTGACAAAGGGGATGGCGTCGGCAACCTGGTCGTGCGTCAGCGGGAGCTGGTCATAGGTATCCAGATCCATGAAGTAATACAAATCCCCATCGTTATAGAGATACTGCATCTCCTTGGTCTCGATGTGCGCCTTGGCCATCTTGTCGGTGGGGTTGAACGTGCGCTCGATGACAGCGCCGGTGACGATGTTCTTCAGCTTCGTGCGTACGAACGCCGCGCCCTTGCCGGGCTTGACGTGCAGAAAACTGACGACGGTCCAAATGCCGTTGTCCATCTCAATGGTGACGCCGTTT
>CAJFUU010000262.1 GCA_904420265.1 uncultured Clostridia bacterium | reverse complement strand
CTTTGGAGGGCGCGACGCCGTGCACGCTTTGAAAGGCGCGGTTGAAGGCCGTGGGCGAATCGTATCCGTAGCGCGCAGCCACGTCTGTCACACGCGCGCCCGCGCAGAGTTCCTCCGCCGCCCGCGTCATGCGCCGCCGGCGCACGTACTCGCCCAGCGGCACGCCGGCGATATACGAAAACATGCGTTGAAAATGGAATGAGGAGCAGCAGGCCAGCCGCGCCAGCTCCGACGGGTCGATCTTTCCATCCAGATTGGCCTCGATATAGTCCATGGCCGCGTTCATTTGTTCAATCCACCGCATGGCGCTTCCTCCCAACGTTCAACTTCCCGCCATAGTGTGTTTGAAAAGGAAAAAATCCGCGATTGCCTAGGAATTTTCCGCCAGTTTCAGCGAAGAATTCGCAGCGCCATCATGGCGCAAAAGCCGCCGGAATTGCATTTTGGGCATCTTGCAGCCACACTCCAGGAGGGCCGCAGGCTGACGGCGCTGCGTCAGGCCCGGGCAAATCCCCTTTAACGGTCCTTCCTCCATCGCAACAGCGTTTGCCAATTCGGCGAATTGACCAAAGCGCCGGAGCGCGGCGCCGCATTGCCGGCCAAGGCCAGCCTGGTTTTGGCGGGGTTTTGAAGATTGGTTACAGTATATCACACAAGGCGCGGGCGTGCCTCTCTTTTTCTGCCCGATGTTGAGAGGCCATCCCGGGAAATTTGCGCCACAACGCCGGAAAGCGGAAACAGCGCGATGAGATTCGGCACGGCCATCAGGCCGTTGAGCGTGCTCGAAAGCGCCCATACCACATCCAGGCGCATCGCCGCGCCGAGCACAATTGCGCCGGTAAACGCCGCCCGGTAAAGCGCCGTCAGCCGTCCGCCGGTCAGGTAAGCAAAGCAGCGCTCCCCGTAAAGCGACCAGCTTAAAATGGTGGAAAGCGCAAACAGCGTCAGGCATACGGCGGTCATCAGCGCGGCAACGCCCTCCCCAAAGGCCGTGCCCAGGGCGGCGATGGTCAGTTCCGCGCCAGCGGCGCTTCCGTAGGGCACGCTCACGCCGCTGGCAAGGATGGCCAGCGCCGTGAGCGTGCAAATAACAATCGTATCGGCAAAAACTTCAAAAATGCCCAACAGCCCCTGCCGGTCGGGCTCCGCGCCCTGCGCGCCGGCGTGGGCAATGGGCGCGGAACCCATGCCCGCCTCGTGGGAGAACATACCTCGCTCCATGCCGCTTTTCAGCGCCTGCCGAATGCCCGTCCCCGCCGCGCCTCCCAGCGCAGCGGCAGGCGTGAACGCCGAAGACACGATGTCCACCAGGGCGCGGCCGGCGGCGGGCAGGTTCAAAAGCACGACCGTCAACGCTGCAAGCGCATACAGGACGCTCATAAACGGCACCAATCGTTCCGTTACCCGGCCGATGCGCGCCGCGCCGCCCATCAGCGCCAGTCCCGCCGCCAACGCAGCCAAAATGCCGACCGTGAGGCGCAGAGGTTCTTCCATACCCGCAGCGCCCGGAACAAACGCCGTCACTGCAAAGCAAATCGCCTCCGCCGCGGTCTTGGCCTGTACCATATTGCCGATGCCGAACGCGGCCAACGCTCCCAGCAGCGCAAAGGCTCCGGCCAGCGGTTTGAATCCCTTGCCGAGGGCTTGAATATAGTACATCGGCCCGCCGCGCCAGCTTCCGTCTGCCGCGCGCACGCGAAAGCGCACGGCCAGCGCCACTTCAGCATACTTGGTCGCCATACCCAGCAGCGCCGATATCCACATCCAGAACACCGCTCCCGGCCCGCCCAGGGCAATCGCTCCGGCCACGCCGGCAATATTGCCCGTACCCACCGTGGCCGCCAACGCCGTGGTCATGGCCTGCAAGGGCGTAACTTCGCCCGGTTGCGCGTCTTTGCGGCGCGTGAGCGCGCCCAGCGTCAGACGCAACATTTCTCCGAAGCGGCGCAACTGCACAAAGCGTGTGCGCACGCTGAAAACCAAGCCCGCCGCAATGAGCAGAAGCAGCATCGGCCAGCCCCAGACCACGTCGCCAAGCCAGGCGTTGATCCGCAAAAGCGTCTCCATACCCCGCCTCCCTTCCCGCTTTTCAACGCCATTATAAAAGGGAGGCCGCAGACCGGCCTCCCCCGCGCCACATTTCAAGGGATGCGTGCTTTTTTCAATTCAGAACTTTTTTCAAAAACATTCCCGTATAGCTGTGTTCGCACCGGGCAACTTCCTCGGGCGTGCCCTCGGCAATCACCGTGCCGCCGCGGTCGCCGCCCTCGGGGCCCATGTCGATGACGTAATCGGCCGTTTTGATTACATCCAGATTGTGCTCGATGACCACCAGCGTGTTCCCGGCCTCGGCCAGGCGGTCGAGCACCTGGTCCAGCCGCTCCACATCGGCTACATGCAGGCCCGTGGTCGGCTCGTCCAACACATAGATGGTGCGGCCCGTGGCCTTGCGGGAAAGTTCCGTGGCCAGCTTGATGCGCTGCGCCTCGCCGCCCGAAAGCGTGGTGGAAGGCTGGCCAAGCTTGACGTAGCCAAGGCCCACATCCTGAAGCGTTTGCAATTTGGCGGCGATGCGCGGCAGCGGCGCGAAGAACTCCAGCGCCTCGTCCACGGTCATTTCCAGCACTTCATAGATATTCTT
>CAJFUU010000261.1 GCA_904420265.1 uncultured Clostridia bacterium | reverse complement strand
GGAAGCAACGCGCATGGACAGAAAATCCCGTCGCCCGGACGCGGCATGCTTCTCCCAATGCGAAACAAAAATTGGCTTTGCAGCGCCTTACGGCTCAATCTGCAGCGCAGGCGGACAAATGCGGCGCGCCCGCCTTTCTATGCCTGGCGAAAAAGCAAGCCGGGCTGACTGCATCCATTCTTTTGCTTTATGCGCAAAATTCGACATATTTCGACAGCACTATGTCAGACTTCGGTTTGTTTTAATTTGTTTCCGCCTTTTTCGACCGAAGTCTTTTTATAAACAGATGTCCTGACCGCTCGTTTCCCGCCTGCATTCGCCGTTTTTCCGGCGCTCTTCTTTGGCCGGGCGGCCTCGCGCTCGAAGCGCACATCTTCCGGAGCCTGCTTCGCCGCGTCTACCAAAAACACCGTGAAACGGCGAATCCCTTCCATAAAACGCGTCTTGCGGCGGTCGCGCTCGGCGGCGTCGGGATTATGCGCCATGTCGTTGAGGGCCTTTTCCCATTTGCCGGTGGTGGCGGCGGACGTGATCTGTTCGGGGGCGACGGAAATCAACTTGCGTCCTTTTTCGGTGGAGACGATGCTCTTGCCGCTGCGCTGGGCCAGCCCCACCTCCAGCAGCCGCTCGATGGTCGCGGCCCGGGTGGCGGGCGTCCCCAGGCCGGAGGCTTTCATGCGTTCGCGCAGCTCCTCGTCCTCCAGTTCCTGCCCGGCATGTTCCATCAGGGAAAGCAGCGTGGCGTCGGTGAGCCTTTCCGGAGGCTTGGTCTGCTTTTTGCGGCTGGACACCTTCTGCGCCACGCGCGTTTCGCCCTCGCGCACGTCGGGCAAGGGCGCTTCCTTTTCCTTTTCCCCGGCCGGCGCGATCACCGCGCGCCACCCCATATCCCTGGGCACGGAACCGGTGGCGCGAAATTCGTGGCCGCCCACCATTACGCGCAGGCGCGTGGATTCATACGCATAATCCGGATAATGGGCGGCGATGAGGCTGCGGGCCACCAGATCGTACACCTTTTCCTCGTCCGGATGCATGGCCCCGGGCCGGCGCTCGGTGGGAATGATGGCGTGATGGTCGGAAACCTTGGAAGCGTCGTAAAAGCGCCTGGAATTCATCGCGCGGTTGAACGCCGGCGCTTGCACAAGCGGCCGGTAGTAGGGCGGCAGGTTCCAAAGCGCCTTGAGCGCCTTTTCTCGCATATCCGGCGGCAGACAACGGCTGTCCGTGCGCGGATACGTAATGGCCTTGTGGCGCTCATAGAGGGCCTGGGCGATTTTCAACGTCTTGTCTGCGGAAAAGCCAAAGCGGCGGTTGGCCTCGCGCTGCAAAGTGGTCAAATCGTACAGGCGCGGCGGCGGCACACGCTTCAGTTCACGGCGGCTTTCCACCACTTCGCCTTCTTTCCCCTGTGTCTCGCGCTTGATTTTTTCGGCCTGCTCCTTGGTTGCGGCGCGGCTTTCGCGCTTTTCGGGGTCGTAATAGAGGGCCTCGAAATCGCCGAAATTGGCGCGCACCTCCCAATAGTCGCGAGGCACGAACTCGGCAATTTCCCGGTCGCGCTTCACCAGCAGGGCCAGCGTCGGCGTCTGCACCCGTCCCATGGGCAACAGCGCTCCATACCGCAGCGTAAACGCGCGCGAAGCGTTCATGCCCACCAGCCAATCCGCCAGCGAACGGCAGCGGGCGCTTTCATAGAGAGCGTCATAATCGGCGGCGGGGCGCAATTCGGCAAAACCTTTGCGGATGGCGGCGTCGGTCATCGAGGAAATCCACAGCCGCTTCACCGGTTTTTTGCAGCCCGCCATGCGGTAAATGTAGCGAAAGATCAGTTCGCCCTCGCGCGCCGCATCCGTAGCGCAGACGATTTCGGCGGTGTCTTTGTCGTTCATCAGCTTTTTGACAATGGCGAACTGGGAACGGGTGGCTGGCAACACCTTCAAGGGGATGTCTGCGGGCAGAATGGGCAAATCG
Organism: uncultured Clostridia bacterium; assembly: GCA_904420265.1. Lineage (GTDB taxonomy): Bacteria > Bacillota > Clostridia > Christensenellales > Aristaeellaceae > Pullichristensenella. Next base: position 4,870 of record CAJFUU010000261.1, on the reverse strand, counting down.
GCCATGCGCCAGCGCCGGTAGCGCTCGTCCAACTCATCCGGCTCCACGAGCGAAACGAGGTGGCCCAGCGCCCAGGTGACAATGTAATTGTTTCCCGAAAGACAGCCATCCCCCGGTCGGGTAGCCCCCAACACCCGGGCAATATCGCGCCCTACGGACGGCTTTTCTGCGACGATTACGGTATTCATAATCCAAAGCATATCACAAAAAGCGCTTCTGTGCAAGCAAAGCCCTGCGCCGGGGAACATCCCGATGGATTCGAGCGGAAAGGACGCGCAATAAAATCCGAAAATTTTGGGCGCTTCCATATGATTTTTGCCATCCTGACGCAGCCCTGCGGCCAGCCTTTATGCGCGCAATTCCGCCGCGGCTTTGGGAAAGCGCCTCGTTCCTGGCCGTTCCTGTCTCTTTGCATAGACGGGATCACTTTGAATATTGAGATTGCGCGCGAAACGTACGCCGGCTTCTCCCGACGTCCAGCCGGTTTGAGAATTCGAGACGATTCCTGTTTGAGAAGAACGCCGCAGGGCTTTTCCCGCCAAACAGGCCGTCAAACCCCTCCGGAGAGCGCGAGAGGGTGGGAAGCCCTTCAGGTTTTCAAGCCAGCCGGTTTTGACGATTCGGAAAACCGGCAAAATCGCCTCTTGTATGTCGGGATGGGACGATTTTTGCGTCGGGAAATCCCATTTCCCTAAGCAAGAATTAGAGAGGATAGCCGAAGACACAGAATCCGCAGGATTCTGCAGTTTCGCCTTTATCGAAACTGCCACGGCCCAAATTGAAAATTTGAGGCGCAGCGCCAAGCGGAGGAGACACCCGCCCGTCCGCCAGCTTGTTTTTGACACGCTGACCGGCGGGGCCTTTCCACCCCGAATCACTTTCCGGCGAAAAATCCACTTCACATGGCATGAAAGCCCGGAAAAGCGCTTGACAAAACGCGCCAAACCTCGCGACAACGGCCCGGCGCGTCTCTTCGCGCCGAAAAATGGAAGGTACGCCGCCATTTTTGCCGCGTCGAAGCAAAATGTCGGGCCGCCCGCCGTTGCGCAAGGGCGGTCTTTCTGCTATAATGGGCGCAAAGGAGGGATTTTATGGCCATTGTTCAAAGCGCAGAGGCGTTGATTGGCAATACGCCCCTGTTGAAGCTGAACCGCCTGTTCCCGGGCATGGATATTTATGCAAAATTGGAATATTTAAACCCCGCCGGCAGCGCCAAAGACCGCGCGGCGCGCTCGATGCTGAACGACCTGGAGGCGCGCGGCCTGCTGCAAGCGGGCGGCACGGTGGTAGAACCCACCTCGGGCAACACCGGCGTGGCGCTGGCGGCCCTGTGCGCGGCGCGAGGCTATCAGTTGATTCTGACCATGCCGGAAACCATGAGCGCCGAACGGCGCATGCTGCTTTCCGCTTATGGGGCGAAACTTGTGCTCACCCCCGGGGCCGAGGGCATGGCCGGCGCGGTAAAAAAGGCGGAAGAAATTCTTCAAACCACGCCCGGCGCGGTATTGGCGGGCCAGTTTGACAATCCGGCCAACCCCGTGGCGCACGAGCAAACCACCGGCCCGGAAATCTGGACCGACCTGGGTGGCCGCCTTGCCGCCATCGTCGCCGGCGTGGGCACGGGCGGCACCATCACCGGTACGGCGCGTTACCTGAAGCGGCAGAACCCCGCCGTGCGCGCCATCGCCGTGGAGCCGGCCGCCTCCCCGCTGCTTTCGCAGGGCCGCGCCGGAGCGCACGGCATTATGGGCATCGGCGCAAACTTCGTGCCCAAGGCGCTTGATCGCGATATTCTGGACGAAATTCTCACCGTCACAGACGACGAAGCGCGCAAAACGGCCCGGGAAATGGCCAAACGCGAAGGCGTGCTGGTGGGCATTTCCGCGGGCGCGGCGCTGGCGGCGGCAGAACGCGTGGCGCAAAACGCCTCCGGCGCAGTGGTCGCCATCCTGCCGGACGGCGGCGAGCGCTACCTGTCCACGGGTTTGTTTGAAGGCTGATCCGCCGCGCTCCGTGCGGCCTTGCGCTCCACAATGCGGGGCGAGGGCCGGCGGAATTTGCAAATCGCGGCGCGTTCAAACCGCCGGAAGATTCCAAAGGGCCTCTGGCGCTTGGGGATAAAGCGCTTCGGCAGCGCGCCTGTCTGCGCTTTGGCTTCCCGCATGGCAAGGCAGTTTTCTCTGACCGGCAATTTCATCCGCGCTTGGCGCGGGCGCCCGGCGGCGCTTCCGCCGGTGAAAGCGAGCGTTTCTATGAGCGAATTGAAACAGTGGATGGACAACGAAGCGCGGGGGCTGGCCCAGTCCCTGGCGCAGATCAATCTAAACGAAATGGACGCGCGTTCCATCGGCGGTTATGGCCTGCGTTCGCGCGCCATCACCTTTCTGGAAACGGTAAAATCCGCGCTGTTCCCGGCCCTGTATGAAGTGGACGCGGCCACGCCGGGGCATTTGGTGACGCTTTCGGAAGAGCGGCTTTACGCCACGGCGGAACAGCTCAAGGGCATCGCCCGGGACGTGTTTTTCGGCCAGTGCGCGCGGCAAAAGCGCGAGGAATGCGACCGCCAGAAGTGCAAGGAGCGCGCCGACAGTCTGGTGCTGGAGTTTCTCAAGGCGCTTCTGCCCCTGCGCGAAATGCTCACCGAAGACCTGCGAGCGGCTTATGACGGCGACCCGGCGGCGCGCTATATGGAAGAAATCCTCTTAAGCTACCCCTCCATCGAGGCGGTAAGCACCTATCGCATCGCCCACGAACTGTTTGTGCGGGGGCTTCCGGTGGTGCCTCGTATCCTCACCGAGTATGCCCACACGCGCACCGGCATCGACATCCATCCCGGCGCCACCATTGGCCGTCACTTTTTCATCGACCATGGCACCGGCGTAGTCATCGGCGAAACCTGCGTCATCGGCGACAATGTCAAACTCTATCAGGGCGTGACCCTGGGCGCCAAGAGCTTTCCCAAGGACGAAAACGGCAACCCCGTCAAGGGCATCAAGCGCCATCCGAACATTGAGGACGACGTGATCATTTACGCAGGCGCGACCATCCTCGGCGGCGATGTTACCGTGGGCAAGGGCAGCGTCATTGGCGGCAACACCTGGTTGACCAAGTCCGTGCCGCCCAACTCCTTCATCACCAACCGCGAGGGTTAAGCGGCTTCAAAGCCCGGATCCCAACGGCGCTTTGGCCCGCTGCCGTTAGGGGCCTCTTGTTCAGGGCCGTGCTGGAGTGTGTTTGAAACTCTCCTGAATTGCAATTTCAGCGTTTTTTGCGCCATTATGGCGCTGCAAATTCTGGACTTTGCGCCACGAAGCCTGCGCATGCTTCGCTGAAACCGGCGGAACGTCCCCCGCCATTGCAGGTTTTTCCTTTTCCAAACACACTCTGGGCCTGCGCGTTTCCCTTCCCGGCAAAGCGGTGCTTCGCTTGCGCCTACTCCGCTGCGCAGTTGCCGAAAAAATCCCGCCGCGCCGCGCTCCGTGCAAAACGCGCCGTGAAACTTCGTGGCAACCGGCAAAATCACGCCGCCGCGCGCGACGCGCAAAAACCATAACCTTTGCCGCCTGCAAACGCGCTCTCTGCGCGCGGGAAGTTGGTGAAACTGGCGCGGATGAAGTTCCGCCTGCCGCGCCAATCGCGCCGCCGCACGCGAAAAGTTTGCAAAACGCAGCGGCTTTACGCGCCGGGCAGCGTTCTTCGCTTGCGCCCACTCCGCTGCGCAAGCGCCGGGAGAATCCCGTTGCGCCGCGCCCATGCAAAACGCGCCGTGAAACCTCGTGGCAACCGGCAGGATAGCCCGCCGTGCGCGACGCGCGAACGCCATAACGCTTGCTGCCTGCCGTGCAAAATGCGCTCTCCGCGCGCGGAAAGTTTGCAAAACGCAGCGGCTTTACGCGCCGGGCAGCGTTCTTCGCTCGCACCCATTCCGCTGCGCAATCGCCGGAAAAATCCCGCTGCGCCGCGCCCATGCAAAACGCGCCATGAAACTTCGTGGCAACCGGCAAAATCGCGTCGCCGCGTGCGACGCGCGAAAGCCATAACCCTTGCCGCCTGCAAACGCGCTCTCCGCGGCGGGAAGTTTGGTGAAACTGGCGCAGATGAAGCGCCGCCTGCTGCGCCAATCGCGCCGCCGCGCGCGGAAAGTTTGCAAAACGCAGCGGCTTTACGCGCCGGGCATCGTTCTTCGCTCGCACCCACTCCGCTGCGCAATCGCTGGGAGAATCCCGTTGCGCCGCGCCCATGCAAAACGCGCCGTGAAACCTCGTGGCAACCGGCAGGACAGCCCGCCGCGCGCGACGCGCGAAAGCCATAACCCTTGCCGCTTGCAAACGCGCTCTCTGCGCGCGGGAAGTTTGGTGAAACTGGCGCAGATGAAGCGCCGCCTGCCGTGCCAATCGCGCCGCCGCGCCTGGAAAGTTTGCAAAACGCTGCGGGCCTCACGCGCTGGGCAGCGTTCGTCCGCCCGGCGCTTTCAACGTCAACCAGGAGGAATCAGCCATGCCTACGCCCCCATTGCTGCCTTGGGAAAACGGCGCTCCGCCCGGCGCGGGCCTTGCGCCAATGGCAGGCGTGACCGACGCGGCCACGCGGCTGCTCTGCTTTAAGCAGGGCGCGGCCTGGGCAGTGAGCGAAATGCTTTCGGCCAAGGGTTGGGTGTTTTCCGGGCGCAAAAACCGCAACGCCGCGGAACTGCTTACCCGCTTCCCCGGCGAGGGCGCTACCGGCCTGCAGCTCTTTGGCCGCGAGCCGGAATACATCGCCCGGGCCGCAGGGGAACTGGAGAACGAGGGCTTTGCCTTTATCGACTTGAATTTCGGTTGTCCCGCGCCCAAGATCGCCGGCAACGGCGAGGGCAGCGCCCTGATGCGCG
>CAJFUU010000260.1 GCA_904420265.1 uncultured Clostridia bacterium | reverse complement strand
TACCAGCTGATCATGAAGCGCTCGCTGGAGCCGGACACGGAGCCGGACATCACGCGCGGCACCATCGAAGGCGACATCGTCCCCGGCCCGGTCACCTTCTACCGCCTGCAGGCGAACAAGGACAGCGTGCTCCAGGCCTATGTGGCGCAGGGCGAGATCCTGCCCGTGGCCACCGAGTCCTTCGGCGGCATCGGCGTGTTCGCCATCCCGGAGATGAACCGCTTCTACCGCCATGTGCTCATCGGCGGCGGCTATCCGCACCACGGCGCGGTGGCCTTCGGCCATCACGGCAAGGCCCTGTTCAGCGTGTTCAAAATGCTGGGCGTGGACTGGGTTGGCTACAACCAGCCCAAGGGCGTGCTCTATCCCGCGGAGAATCCCTTCGCGTAAAGAGCGCTTTCGCAAAACGCGCCCTTCCCGTCGCACGGCGGGAGGGGCGCTTTGCATCGACAAAGCAGGCGACGGAGGAACGGCATGGAAATACGTCTGGGCGCATTGCGCAAAAAGGACCACAAACAGGCGATCCAGTTCGCCCGCCAGGGCATGCACTTTGACTGGTATACCGACAGCCCGCTTTTGCTGCGCCTGTATGGCAGATACTTCTGGTGCCTGGAATACGGGCGCGCCTCACAGGCGATCGCCGCCTATCATGGCGACGCGCTGGCGGGCGTGCTGCTTGCGGAAATGCGCGGCGAGGCAAAGCCCTGGCGTTCTCTGGCCAAGCGGCTGTATATTCGGCTGTTTGAACTTTCGCAGGGGCTTTTGTTTCGCGGCGGGACGGACGCCTACGCCCAGGCGAACCAGGAAATGTTCGCCCGCTATTGCCAGACGCATACGCCCGATGGAGAAATAACGTTTCTGGCCGTAGACCCGCGCCTGGAAGGCCGGGGAATCGGCACGCTGCTCCTGAACGAACTGGCGCGCCGGGAAAGCGGCAAGCAGCTTTACCTTTATACAGACAGCGGCTGCACCTATCAATTTTATGAGCGCCGCGGTTTTGCGCGCGCCGGCGAAAAGGACATTGTGATGGAGTTGGGCGGCAAGCGCGTGAATCTCAAGTGCCTGTTGTACAGCAAGGCCCTGGAAAACCGCTGACGGCAGTCGAACCGCTTGATTGTGGGCGATCCCTCCCCGCGCCACACGAAAGGCGTCATTCCAATGCAATCGCGGAACGGCAACCGCGCCGTACAACACGGCGATTGTTCAGAGCGCAGCCGGTACGCGTTGGGCACAACGCCCGCATGCGCAGCGGCGAAGGCTCTGCGGGGCGGGCAGCAAGCAGGCTTCATCGCTATGGCCCATAAGTATCACAAACCGCATTGACGCAAGGATAGGTATGCCAAACCTTTCCTGAAAGAGCATAGACAGCAGGCTGGCAGGCTTTCCCGCCGCAAAACGCATTGGCGCAAGGATAAATGTATTCACACCAACCCCTTTTCCGGGGCGAAGCAGCGTTCAGGCATCCAACTCCAAAAGCCGATGGGTTTCTGCGCCGTCTGGGCAGAGCATGAGATTGACGAGGGCGCAGCCCCGGCAGAATGGCCCTAATATTCTGCCCCGTGACGCAAAATATGTCCTTTCCCTGCCGCACAACCAACTGGCCGGCCGCAAGGACACCACCTCTTCCTTGCACGCCTCGGATATTCCTTTTTAATATGAAAAATCCCCTTTCCCACGTGCCGCAGACATCCCCGCCTGCGGTTCCGCCGTGCATAAAGCGTTTTACCCTTTCCCATGCACCGCGGATATTTCCGCATTTGGAGAGAAAACAGCTTCCTCGCGCAGCCCGTATCCCCCTGCGCCCGCCAGCATCCCGCGAAGCGAATTTTTACTGCTCAGGCAGTCGAAACCGTTCGATAGTCTGCGTCCCCGCGATCTTCGGAATTTGCTCACGCTGCGAGGCGGCGCAAGCAAATTTCGCAAGGCGGACATTTTCTGCGGCAAACAAGGTTTGTCCCGCCGCACATGCCGCCGGAAACAATTTCGCGGCCGGCCTTTTTTGACAGGCAAGTCCCCTTTGCCCATATTCCCTTTCTCGCGCCGGCACTTTTTCTGTTCAATGCCGGAAACGTGCTCGCTTTTTGCGCCGCGCCCTTCTTCTCTCTGGTAAAAAACACAGAGCCGCCAATGGAAACCGCCCTCGAAATATTGCGTTTTTCCGTTTTGTTGTTGACAATATATTTCAAATATGATATAATTTGCAATAACAGGCATATTTATGTCATACTTTTGAAATATTTTGCCGCACGAAAGGAGTCCTGCTCATGCATATGCGAGGCTGGGTTCGTATACTGGCGCTTACGCTTTCCATTTTATGCCTTTTGGGAACGCCGGCGTTGGCGGAACACGCCGCGCAGGTAAGCGAGGCTTACATCCCCCTGTATGCGGATGCATCGCTCTCCAACTGGATTGGCGTAATCCACCAGGGCGCTTACCTGACCGTGCGTGGCGAGCAAAACGGCGTTGCCGCCGTTACATACTATGGCCAGAGCGGTTACACGCCCGCATCCGGCCTGAGCGCCGTCAGCGGCGAGGCCGAGGACGCCGTCGTCGCCGTCAACACGCGCCTTTACCAGTTGCCCAGCACAACCAGCGCCTACCGCTCGCTGGCGGCGGGCGTTTCCGTGCGCCTGTTGGCCGTGAACGACGGCTGCGCGATGGTGGATGTCGATGGCACAATCGGCTTTACATTCCGTTCGCACCTGCGCACAGCCTCCGATCTGGGTTCCTCTGCGCCTTCCGAGGACAACACGGTCGTTTACGACACCTTCACCGCCACCGTCAACGTTCAGAATGCCTACGTTTATGCCAGCCCTTCCACCGCCTCGGCCAGCATGCGCGTGCTTTACGGCCGGGAGCTGACCGTCGTCGCCTATGACGACACCTGGGCCCGCGTCTACAACGGCAGCTTCTACGGCTACATACTGCGCAGCGCCCTCACTACG
>CAJFUU010000259.1 GCA_904420265.1 uncultured Clostridia bacterium | reverse complement strand
GTGTGGCGCAGGCGGCGGGCCAGGCCGTGCGCCTGAATGGAGAGCAGCTCCTCGGCGCGCTCGGAAAGGTGGTCCGGGTCGTGGGGAATGAAGGGCGCGGGGTCGATGAAGCGGCGCAGTTTAAGCGCGCGCAGCGGCTGGGAGAACGAAACTGTCTCGCAGACCCCGCCCGCGCCCTCGCGGAAGTCGTTGTTGGCGCGGCGCTCGAGGGCGAGAAAGCCCACGTCCGCGTCGGCAAAGAGCAGCCCTTCAGCAAACGGCTCGGACTCGGCCAGTTTGCTGCCGTACTCGCAGATCAGCGAGTGCCCGGCAAAGACCACGTCCTGCGTGGACTCGTCCGGCCCGGCCCCGGCGTAGACATAGGCCGCCGCCAGCCGCGCGGACTGCGAGGACACCAGTTCGCGCCGGTAATCGCGCTTGCCGGCGAGGGCGTCGCTGGCCGAGGGATTTAAAAGCACCGTCGCCCCGGCGAGGGCGAGGCGGACGCCGGTGGGCAGGGGCGCCCAGAGGTCTTCGCAGATCTCCACGCCCACGACAAATTCCGGCAGTTCCCGGCAGGCAAAGAGCAGATTGGCGGCGAAGGGCACTTCCTCGCCGAACCAATGAAGCGCGCGCCGCCCCTCGAAGGCGGGGGCGAACTGACGCAGTTCGTAGAACTCGGCGTAGTTGGGCAGGTGCGTCTTGGGCACGACGCCCAGCACACGCCCGCCTTGCAGCACCGCCGCGCAGTTGTACAGGCAGTTGCCGTCGGCCACGGGAAGGCCGACGATCATGAGCATGTCCACTTCCCGCGTCTTTTCCAGCACGGCTTTCAGCCCCTCCAGCGCCCCGCGCACCAGCCGGTCGTGCAAAAACAAATCGCCGCAGGTGTAGCCGGTCAGGCATAACTCCGGGAAAACGCATACGTTCGCGCCCTCTTTTGCGGCCTCCAACGCCAGGCGCACAATTTCCGCGGCGTTTTTTTCCACGTTGGCCACTTCCAGCGCCGGCGTGGCCGCGCACAGGCGCACAAATCCATCAAACATGCTCGCTCCTCCTTTGAGACGCCTATCGGTTCTGAAGACATTGAATGATCGGTTCATCGTTGGGCATCCCCGCAAAATGCCGTCCACAAAGGCCATTTTGGCGGCCGGAAACAAAGAAAATACACTCCGCGCGCGTTTTCCGATACGGCGCTTAAAAAAGCGCTTTCGTTTTATGCATGGCGCGGGACGTTCCAGGCAATCGCCCGCGAAAGAAGGCCATACAGAAAGAAGATTCTCTCGCAAGGGGAGAATTTCCTGCATTTTCCGACGCGGGCAGACGGGGCAAACCCACGCAATTCTGCTGCGGCCGCAAGGGAAACTGCGGTGAAAGCGTTCCGCAATGCGTTTTCAAAATGCGCCGCCGGGGATTTGCCTGCCGCGCGGTTTGCGCGCATCAAACGCCTGGAAGAACGCCGCCCGGGAAGCAAACCCTTACAGGGGGCGCTTTTCGGGGATTCCCACCCGCCGGGGATACTTTTCCGGCGTGGGCGCGGTCTTTTCCAGAACTGCCAGCGTGTGCGCCCAGTTCCGCCCCGCTACGCGCGCCTCCGCCACTTCCAGGCAGCGCCCGCCCAGCGTTTCCAGCGCCGTTTGCGCCGCCTCCAACTCCGCCGCTGCGCCGGGGCCCTTGAGCGCCAGAACCCGGCCGCCGACGCGCACCAGCGGCAGCATCAATTCGCACAATACGTTCAGCGGCGCCACCGCGCGCGCCACCGCCGCGTCAAACGCCTCGCGATACGCGCCCCGGCCCGCCTCCTCGGCGCGCAGGCACACAGCTTCGGCGTTTAACGACAGCGCGGCGATAACGTCGCTTAAAAAGCCCACGCGCTTGGACAGCGAATCCATCAGCACAAAATGCGTATCCGGCAGAAAGATGGCAAGCGGCACGCCGGGAAAGCCGGCGCCGCTGCCCACATCCACGCATGTCTCAGCGCCGCGCAAGCAGGAAAGCGGGGCGAGAGAATCGATGTAGTTGCGGTCGATCGCCTCGCCGGGGTCGTCCGGCACGCGGGTGAGGTTCATGCGCGCGTTGGCTTCGGTCAGCAGGCGGTGGAAGGCGACGAGTTTTTCAATTTGCTCCGCTTCGGCGGCGATACCCGCCGCGTTCAGCCGCGCCCGCAAAAGTTCCCGCATGGCAAGACCTCCTTCCGTGAATGTGCAGCGCATTTTCAGGCGTTGGCCGCACATATATTGAATGTAAGCGCATGCGCCGACATTCTAGGCGCACAGGCAAGTTTCGCGTTTCACACAACGGGGACAACTTCCTTTGAAGCTGTGCCGGTTGCGTGAGCGCGGGAGCAGGGAGTTGCTCCGCGCCGCATATGCGCGCGCCGAGGAGCATCCAAGGCTGCCGGGAAAACGCGTGCGGCTTTGTGTAGCCATTAGAAGCGCGCCGGCGCTGGGAAGCGCTTTGAAAAATGCGGGGCCGGTTTCAGCGCGCGCCGCATAGCCGCATTACTCCAAATCTGGGAGAGGAGGCATAGCCCGCGCGATGGCAGCGCGCGAACTTGCGCAACCGGGAGCGGGCAACGATTGCCGTTTGGCAAGGCGCCTCACCCGTGGTTTGCTCCTACCGTCGCGCTGCGCGCCAGAGGATAAAGGCCGACTTCAGAGCAGGGCGCGCGTTGCGATGTCGCGCGTCGAATCCACAAAGCCAGGGCACGGACGGCAACGCCCGTTTGGCAAAGGACCCTCACCCATGAGTGACGGCTGTTCCTGGAGCAGGGCACAGCGTTGCGATGCTGCGCGGTGGCAGCGTTGAATTTGCGCAGGCGCACAGGCGGCGACACCCGTTTGGCAAAAGCCCTCACCCATAGATTGCTTCCACCGTCGCGCGCCAGAGGATGACGGCCGCTCTTGGAGCAGAGTGCAGCGTTGCGATGCCTGCGCGTCGAATCCACAAAACCGGGGCGCGGACGACTATGCCCGCGCGATGACAGCGCTGAATTTATGCAACCAGGCGGGGCGCGGTTATACCCGGGCGCGTTCTTCGCCCTCCATCGTGCTCACGCGCATCCCGCTTCGCCTGCGCGCGTTCACGGTTTTTCACAGATAAGCGGGATTAGCAACGGTCATCCTGTTCCGCCTGCGCGCGTTCACGACGGCGCTTTTCCAGCCAGATCGTGAGCACCGTCACGTCGCCCGGCGACACGCCCGGGATGCGCGATGCCTGCCCGAGGGAGGCGGGGCGCTGACGGTCGAGCTTTTCCCGCGCCTCCAGCCGCAATCCATCCATGTGCAGATAGTCCGCGTCCCCGGGCAGGGGCATGCTCTCCAGGCGCCGGAAGCGGCGCACGTCGGCCATTTGCCGCTCGATATAGCCCTCGTATTTGATCTCAATTTCCAACTGCCGCCCGGTTTCGACGGAAACTTCCGGCGCTTGCGCGGCAATTTGCGCAAAAGAGGCGTCCGGCTTG
>CAJFUU010000258.1 GCA_904420265.1 uncultured Clostridia bacterium | reverse complement strand
TGGACGGCGGCAGAGACGGCCGGGAGGTTCTTTTTTCAGCGCGCTGCCGGCTGCAAATTTTCCCGGGAAAAAGCCTTTTGCGCCGCGGCTCAGTCAAAAGCAATGCGATACGGCGCTTTTCAACGCCCAAACAGCACGAAGGGGTCCCCCTGCGGGTACACCTGTACATTCTGCACATAGGGCGCGGAGGCTCCGGCAAGTTCCCCGGCTACGTTGAGATACCAGGTTACGCGGCGGCTGATGAACTGCGAAATTTCGCTCAATGTAATGCGGCGGTCATAGTCCAGGTCGGCGCGCAGCGCGGCCCGGCGGGCGTTGCCCACGCTCCAGCCCGCGCCGTCGCACAGGGCCCGGGCCAGCACGGTGGCCATGTCGCTTTCGGTCACGTTTTCGTCGAAGCTGATGCGGTAGCTGTCCTGATCCAGCGAGGCGCTGGCAATAACCTTATACTTGCTGCCGGCAAAGGCCGCGTCTCCGACGCGTCCGGAAAACACGCTGACGATGCCGCGGTTAAAATCTTCGAGGGAGGAGGCTTCGCCGATGAGGCCCCCGCTGCCGCAGCAATCGGCGATGACGACCACTGTGCCGGGAATTTTGCGCAACTCTCGCTCCAGGTCGCGCGCGGCGATGACCGAGCCGTCGTACAGCTCGAAAAAGCTCATTCCGTGTTCGTAATAACCGTGACAGGTGATGTAAAACAGGGAAATATCGCCCTCTTGCGCGTCCGCAAAGGCGGTGCGGATGGCCTGGAAAGTTTCTTCGCGCGTTGAATCGAGCAGCACGGTGGCTTCGTAACTTTCCCCGTCCACAACCTGGCTTTCCAGCATGGCGGCTACGCTTTGCGCGGTGTTGATGGAGCCCACGCGCACCTTGTTGACCGATTCCTGGTACATCTGCTGGCCGACGATGAGCGCGCGCAATTTGGCGGCGGCGGGCCCGACCGAGACTTCGAGGATGTCGGTGTGGCCGCCGTCTAGCGCGGTAACGGTGACGCGCGCCGTGCCTTCGGCAAGGCCGGTGACGACGCCGTCCGGGGAAACGGATACGACGCTTGAACCATCCACAGAAAATCGCACGCGCCGGTCCGAGGCATCCGCGGGGTAAAATTCCAGCGCCGCCGAAACGCTTTCGCCCACGCGCAGCGTCAGTTCGCTTTGCGAAAAGCCGATGCCCGAGAGGGGGATGCCTTCCACCGTCACTTCGCAAACGGCGCTTGCCCCACCCCAGGCCCGCGCGGTGATGACGGCCGTGCCCGGGGAAACGGCGCGCACCTCGCCCGTCTGCGTCACCGTGGCCACGGCGCTGTTGGAAGTGGTGAACGTGACGGCGGAATGCGCGTTTGCAGGCAAAACCTGCGCGGAGAGTATTTGCGTCTGGCCGGCGCGCAGCGTCAGGGATTGCGCCGAGAGCGCAACCGTTTCAGGCGTGGCGCTGTTTGCGCCGCCGAAAGAAACGCCCAGACGGTAGGCGCCGGTGTCTTCGCCGGCGGCGCAGACGCGCACGCAGTAGCGCGCCCCGGCCTCGAGCACGCAATCCATCACAAAGCCGCTCGCGCCGCCGTCGGCTTCGGCCAAAACGCGCCCGGAAGCGTCGGTGAGCACGCCGCGCAACGCCGGGATATTTCCCGCCGGGTAGGCGGCGGGTTCGGCATAGACGGTGGCCGGGCCGCTTTGTTGCGCCGTAAAGGCATACCAGTGCGCGTCGCCCGCCCGCACCAGCAACTTTTCATAGGAAGGATTTTCTCCCTCCAGTTCGATGGGCTTTTCAAAGCTGCGTCCCAGCGTGGAGCGCATAACCTCCACATGGCCTGCGCCTTCGCCGCTGAGCACGAGCGTATATACCTCCCCGGCGTTGAGACGCGCCTCAAACAGGCGCACCGAACCGCCGCCCATGGCCGCCAGCGTCCCGTCCTGCGCGTACAGGCGCGCGTCCACCGCCGCCGTTTCGCCGTCGGGGAAGAAAAACACGCCGTAAGCGCTGTTTGCGGCGGGCGTGAAAGACAGGCGCAGCTCTTCGCCCGCCAGTTCGACGTGCGTGCGGCCGTCCGCCGGCAGGGACGTGGTTTCAGACACGGAAAATGCGCCGGCCGCGAAAACCGACGCAAACAACACCAGCAGCAAAACCGTGAGCGTTGTCTTTCGAATCACGTGTCCTCCGTGGGCCTTTGCCCCTTGCCGCCTCCCGCGACCGGGGCCAAGAGCCAGAAACGTAGAAATTCACCGGGTCCATTGCGCCGCATTCCGCCCCCCCCCCGGCATTTTCCAGAGACGGGAGCCGTACTCCATCCGCCGTCTGCAGCGCGAAGCGGCAAGGGAAAACGCATGCAGGGGCGAGGCCGTACAGAAAGGGGCAAGCCTGACTACCGCCCCGTTTTCTGGAATACAGAAAGCGTTCCCGCTGAAAGCGGAAGAAACGGCCGCCGCTCTCCAGCGGCGTTTGTCCCATAGCCGCCGGCCCAGGCGAAACCTGCAACCGTATCCGCGCCGCAAGGAGGCGGGGAAGGGCAGAAAAGTGGCGGCAAAGGACGCCCTGACCATGAACGCCGCCGCGGTACGGAAGCAGAGACGGCCTGATTCATTACCCCTCCATCGGACAGCCATGCCGTGGCGTTTCCATGCGAGACGGCTTCCGCCGGAAGGCCGCGCAGGGGAGAGCGCCCCTCGCGGGGAAGGGAATGACCCTTGTGTTCCATCCGATGGCATTCGCCTACGTAGAGCGCCCCCGCGGGGAAGGGAATGACTTTTCCAGCAATTCCGGCGAGTTTGCCGGTTCGAGAGCGCCCCCGCGGGGAAGGGAATGACGGCTTCATTTTCGTCCAACCCTCCCGCAAAGGGGAAGCCGCCCAATTCCAGGCAAGGAACAGCATCCGCAACGCCGCACGGGAAGCAACTGCGCCGGAAGGCGTTTTCGCAAAGCCGCCGAAGCGGTTTTCACCGAAAGGCTGCGCAGGGAGAGCGTCCCTCGTGGGGGAGGGAATAACGGCTTCATTTTTGTCCAACCTTCCCGCAAAGGGGAAGCCGCCCAATTCCGGGCAGGGAACTGCGTCCGTAACGCCGCGCGGGAAGCAATCGTGCCGGAAAGCGTTTTCGCAAAGCCGCCGAAGCGGTTTGCACCGAAAGGCTACGCAGGGAGAACGCCCCCCGCGGGGAAGGAAATGACGGTTTCATTTTTTGTCCAACCCTCCCGCAAAGGGGAAGTTGCCCAATTTCGGGCAGGGAACAGCATCCGCAAGTACCGCGCGGAAAGCAATCGTGCTGGAAAGCGTTTCCGCATAGCCGCCGAAGCGGCTTTGACGGAAGGACGAGCGGTCGAGAGCGCCCCTCTCGGGAAAAGAGGAGCGACCTTCCAGTTCGGCCATGGCGCGGTCGGAAATCCGAGCGCCCCTCGCGGGGAAAAGGAAAGGCGGACGGGCCTGTTTTTCGTCAAATCCTCCTGTGGAGGGGAAGGCCGAACCGCTCCTCGGCGACGCGCATCTGTGCGCCGTCGCCAGGGGAGCCGTTGCGTTTCGCTTGCGGGGCATGCCGCAATGGGGCGGGCCCGGCGCTTTCCAAAACCGTCGTTATTCGGCCTCCAGGTACTCCAGGCGCACGTAACCTTCCAGTTCGGCAGTGCGGATGCGCACCCAGCCGTCGCCGGCATCCTCGGAGACGATCACGCGCCGGCCATACCCCAACGCGGCGACAATGCGCGCGCTTGTGGACGGCTCTTCGCGCACGTTCAGCGACGAGGAACGGCTTTCCAGCGCCACCGTAGCGTAATACTCGCCCTCCTCCAGTGCGGGCAGCGGCGCGGGCGTGGGGGTGGGCGTAGGCCGCGCGCGGGCCGCGCCGATGCTGTCGGGCAGATCTTCCAGAGCGGTCAGTTCCACCTCCGGCCAGTCGATAACTTCCAGCGTCATGCCCGGATAGTAGAAGTTCAGAATTTCCGTATAGCTCATGCCGTATTCGCCGGCCATCCATTGCGCGCCGCGTTGGCTCATGCCCACGCCGTGACCGAAGCGCCGCATGGAGATGGTGAAGGTATCGCCCTCCTGCGTCACGCTGACCAGCTCATAATCGCCGCCGTTCAGGCCCAGCGACAGGCCGTCTTTGATCTGATCGTATACCGACAGATCCACTGTCACCGTTTCCGGCAGGGCCACGCGGCCGTCCTGGTAGACCAGCGGCAACGACAATCTGCCCCGCCGCGCCAGCGACAGGCCGTAGACCGAGGCGAGCATTTCCTCTGAGAAGGCCGAACCGTCGTCAAACAAGGGCGCGTAATTATCGCCTTCCTGCGCCTGCCAACCGCGCACATAGGCCGATAAGGACAGCGTGAAGCGCAGTTGCGTGTACATATAACTGCCTTCAAAGCGCGGTTCGACCGGTTCGACGGAAACCACGGATTCAATCTGTATGTCCTCATAGGGCATTTCCAGCGCTGCCAGGCCCTCTTCCAGCATGCCGCGCAGGGCGGCGCTGTCGGAAAGATCGGCCCGGAACGTGAGGCTATTGACCAGGCTGGCGGGGTTTTCCAGATCGTAGGGGTCGTCTGCCATGGCCAGGTAGCCGTAATCCCCGGAGCCGCCCCAGATGTCCGTGGCCAGCGCCGTCTGCCCGCCGTTGCTGGCGGTATAATAGCACATGGCAAAGCCGCCGTTGTAGGTGCCCACCACGCCGCGCGTATCTTCCACCGCGGCGATGACGTTGGCGTAGCTGGCGTCCAGCCCGCGATAGACCTGATCCTGCGTGGTGTCCACCACATCGTAGTCCCGCGCGGCGCTGACCCACTTGCGGCCCATCGCGTAGGTGCGCGCGGCCACAGCCTGCGCCTTGAGCGCTTCCAAGGGGAAGGAATCGCTCATTTCGTAGGCCACCACGCCCTTGAGGTAGTCCTCGATATGGATGGTGAGAATGCTGCGCAGGCCGCCGTCGGACACCGATACGGTCAAATCGCCCTCATAAAGCGTGTCGCGCCCGGTTTCGTGGATGTAGATGCCATTTTCGCCGCCGTCGGTGACGGCCTGGCGGGTGAGCGTCAGAGACGGGCCCATGTCGATGGTGAGGCCGCCCACGCTCAACAGCACGTTTTCGCCGTCCGCCGCCAGCACAATCTGCGTGTCGCGGTCAAAGCGGAAGCCCCGGTCGCCCTCTACGGTGTAGGAACCGGCCAACGTCATGCCCAGCGAGGCCGGGTCTCCCAGCGAAAGGAGATAGACCCGCAGCATGCCATCGTCTGCAATCTCCGAGACAGCGGGGGTTGGCGTCGGCTCTTCGAGGATCATCTCCAACGCCAGCGCGGGCGCGGAAGCGAGCAGCACCAGGGCCATGAACGCGCTCAAGGCGCGCCTGAAACGTAAATGCATGGAAACCCTCCCATGTTCATACTTGTAATATAGACGCATTTGACGGCCGATTGGTTCACGCCGCGATGAGCCATTCATACGCCAGCTTGCCCACCAGAAGAACCAGAACGCCCAACATGACATAGCGAATCAGCCGCGCGCCCACGCGCAGGGCCAGCTTCGAACCGACCCATCCGCCGGCGATGGAACAGACGATGGCCGGCGCCGCCAGGCGAACGAGAACATCTCCGCCGATGAGGAACGACGTAAGCGCCGCCAGGTTCGAAGCCAGGTTGACCGGCTTGGCCGTGCCCGAGGCCGTTACCATGTCCATGCCCGCCACCCAGGTAAAGAGCATGATCATCAACGTGCCGGCGCCGGGGCCGAAAAAGCCGTCGTAAAACCCGCAGCCCAGGCCGATCAGAAAACACAGGGCGTACGCTTTGCGCGTCATTTCCCGAGGCTTTGCAGGCGTGTCGCGCTTGAAGGCCACCACCAGCGCCATGATGGGAATGCCGATAAGCATAATCATGCGCACGGTATTTTCGTCCATGGCGCGCAAAATCTCCGCCCCCACGAACGCGCCCGGCAACGCCCCGGCCACCGCCAGAAGCGCCGGCCAAAGCAGCAGCTTGTGGCCGCGGCCAAAGCGCACCGTGGCCACAAGCGTTCCAAAACAGGCCGAAAGTTTGTTGGTGCCCGCCGCCAGCGTCGGCGGCAGGCCCGCCAGATAATAGGCCGGCAGAGAGATCAACCCGCCGCCCCCGCCAATGGCGTCGATCAACGAGGCCAGAAATACCAGCGGGCAGACCGTGAGATGCATAGCGGTCGTTACTTCCATAAATGACATCCACCTTCCCAGTATATTATACCACGAACTGCGCCCGCGCGGACGGGAAAAATGCGGCATTTTTCAGGCGAAGCCGTTTTCAACGGGAATTTAACACGCGCATGCTATGATATGCATGGAAAACTGTCGAAGGGAGGGCGCGGCGCTTGAGCGACGGGTTATATGAAATTCTCGCCCTGGCGGCGCGCTACTTTTTCGCGGGCCTTTTCCTGCTGATTGTGTTTCGCGCCTGGCGGGTGACGGTGCGCGACAGCCGCCGCGCCCGCAAACTGCGCCGCTGGGCGCCGCAGACGGGCCTTTCGGGAGAACTGGTGGTGCTCGAGGGGGACGGCCGGGCCCGGCGCGGCATGCGCTATCCGGTCATCCGCGAAGGCACGCTGGGCAGCGGCCGCGCCGCAGACATTCGCGTGCGCCACGCTTCGGTGCGTTCGCGGCACGCGCGCTTTGAACTGACCGAGGAGGGCCTCGCCCTTACGGCCGTGTCCGAGGCGAAGCTGCGCGACGGCGAGGGAAAACGCGTGCGCAAGTTGCTCCTGCGCGACGGCGACAATTTTTATGCGGGCTCGGTGTTGCTCTCGCTGGTGCTCATCGACGCTTCGGGCCGCGCCGGAGATTACGAAGGGCAGGACGGCGGCCTGTTTGACGCGCCCCGCGTGGAAACGGCGCGCCCGGCGCAGGCGGCGTTTGCGGACAGCCAAGACGCGGCTTTCGAAGAAGACGCGGAGCGCTGGGGAAGGCCCATCCCCACCCGAGAGGAACGCGACGGCGGTTTGTTTGAGCGCGCGCAAAGGGAGGCGCGGCGGCCCGCTTCTGTCCGCAGGGAACGCGCGGGCGATTTGCCCGACGCCGTGCCTGGCGAGACGCTTCGGCCGCAACGGCCCGCTCCCGCCCGCGCGGAGCGTGAGAATTCGCCCCGTCCGCGCCGGGAAGGCGTTTCCCGCAAGCGCCGCGCGGCGCCGCAGGGAAGAAAGCGCGCGGACGACGAAGCGTTTTTTTTCGACACAGGCGATGACGCCGATGAGGATAATTTCTGACATGAAGGGACGAGACAGGTATTCATCCGCGGACGGATTCGACGCGGAAACGCTCTTTGACGAAGCCCCGGCCCGCCCTCGCGGCGGCCGCAGCATTGAAAACATGCGCCGGGCGCTGATGCGCTCGAACACGCGCCTGCTTTTATCGGCGGTGATGCTGTTTCAGTTCACGGCCATGTTGCTGGTGTCCCTGCAGGAGAACCCTGTGGATATGCAGGCGCTGATTCTGGCCGTCTGCCTGCCGGCGGTCACCTGGCTTGTGACCATGCTTTTTGGCAAGATCTGGCCGGTGGACCGCGCCATTTTGATTTTGGCGTTGCTTTTGTGCTCCGTGGGCATCATTACGCTTTCGGACATTGCCCGCGCCAAAATTACGGCGCTCACGCAGGCGATATACGCCGCCATCGGCATTGCGGCGATGGCGGTGGGCATCGCTTTTATCCGCTCTGTTCGCCAATGGAAAAAGTGGATATTGCCCGGCATGGTGCTTTGCCTGGGCGCGCTGGCTTCGCCGTGGGTGCTGGGCGAGGTGCAAAACGGCGCGCGCAACTGGATTACCATTATCCCCGACCAGCTCACCCTGCAGCCCTCGGAGTTTATCAAGCCCGCCCTGATTTTGATTCTTGCCGCCTCCCTGGCGGGGCGGCCGCGCTTTGTGAAATGTTTGCCCGCCATCTTCTTTGCGGCGGCCTGCTGCGGCATATTGCTGATCCAGCGGGATTTGGGCGCGGTACTGCTTTATTTTCTGACGACGCTGCTGATTTACTTCGCCGCCACTTCCAACTGGCTGATTACCCTGGGCGGGTTGGGCGTGGGCGTGGCCGGCTCCATTGTGGCCTACAAGGCGCTCCCCTATGTGCAACAGCGCATCGCCATCTGGCAAAATCCCTGGAGCGATCCCACCGATTCCGGCGTGCAGATTGTGCAGGCGCTGATCGCCATCGGCTCCGGCGGCCTGTTCGGCATGGGGTTGGGGCTGGGACGGCCGCGCAACATCCCTCTGTATCACTCGGACTTCATTTTTGCCGCCATCGCCGAGGAATTCGGGCTGATTTTTTCCATCTGCCTGTTGGCGATTTATGTGCTCATCATCATGCGCGGCATGGTGGTAGCCATGAACGCCCGCACCAGCTTTCATTCGCTTACCGCCTTCGGCATTGTCACCATGCTGGGGCTGCAGACCATGCTCATCGTCGGCGGCAACACCAAACTCATCCCGCTTACCGGCGTTACGCTGCCGTTGATTTCCTCTGGCGGTTCTTCGCTGGTGAGTACGTTTTTATCCTTTGGAATCCTGCTGGGCATCTCTTCAATGAACGCTGAAGACGAGGCCCGCGACATCGACCGCCTGGAACTGCGCGAGGAGGTGGATCTGTGAAGGAACTGCGCGGCAAAATGCGCATTGTCGGCATGCTGATTGTGTGCCTGTTTGTCGGTTTGGGCGTGTGGTACGGTTTCACGGTCTATTCGCAGGGCAGCGTCTGGGCTTCGAACCCCTACAATACGCGCTCCAACGGCTCCACCGCGCACATGGGCGACATTACCGACCGCGATGGAAACACGCTTGCGCATACCGCCTCGGACGGCACGCGCCAGTATCTCACCAACGAGGCCGGCCGCCGCGCCCTTTCGCAGACCATCGGCGACCAGATGGGCATGAGCGGCACGGGCGTGGAAAACTACTATTCTTCCACGCTTCTGAATATTTCCGGTTCGCTGGTGGACAAACTGCGCTCGGCCTTTTCCGGCGAAGAGCGCGTCGGCTCCAGCATACAATTGACCATAGACGCGGAACTGACGGCATACATCTCTTCCATCTTCCCCGAGGGCAAGAATGGCGCCGTATGCGTTATCAATTACAAAACCGGCGAAATCCTCGCCTGGGTATCTAGGCCGGACTATGACCCGGTCGACCTGCTCGACGGCAGCATCGAGGGCGACAATATCGCCGATACCGCTTTTTTGAACCGCTGCATCCAGGGCCTGTATACGCCTGGCTCCACGTTTAAAATCGTCACGCTGGCCGCGGCCATCGAGGCCGACCCCAACGTGCTCAATCAGCGCTTTGTATGCTCCGGCTCCTGGGACTACGAGGGCGGCACCATCGTCTGCGCCGGCAACGCCGTGCATGGCGAACTTGACCTGATGACCGCCTTTGCCCGGAGCTGCAACATCACCTTCGGCAAACTGGCCTACCAGCTTGGCGAGGAGCGCCTGCGCGCCACGGCGGAAAAATTCGGCCTCAACGAAAACTTCAAGTTCGGCGATTTCATGATTTACAATTCGTCCTTTCCGGAGGACATCCCCAATGTCGGCGGCCTCGTGTGGGCCGGCGTGGGCCAGGGCGAAGTGCTGGTCACGCCGCAGCACATGGCGATGATTGCTGGCACGGTCGCCAATGACGGCGTGATGATGAAACCTGTGCTTATAAGAAGCATTCGAAACTCTCTGGGCATCACTACCCATACGTTGGAAACCAGCGCGTACCGGCAGGTTTTGGACGCTTCCACCGCCGAGATCATCGCCCGGGCCATGTATCAGGCCGTACAGTCCGGCACCGCCACGCGCGCGGCCATTTCCGGTTACACCGTTTGCGGCAAGACCGGCTCGGCCGAGACCAGCGACGACAAAACTGTGCCCACCAACGCCTGGTTTGCCGGCTTT
>CAJFUU010000257.1 GCA_904420265.1 uncultured Clostridia bacterium | reverse complement strand
CATCCCAGGTCAGCGGCGTTTCGCCGGCGGGGGAGGCGTCCATCGCCTCTGCTCCCGGAGCGGAATCCAGCGCGGGGGTCTCGTCCCGGCTGTCGGTGAGGGTCTCTTCCTGCGCGGCGTCCGGCGCGGAAGCGCTTTCCGGCGCCGAAGGCTCGCTCCAGAGCGCGCAGACGGTTTCGCGCACGCGCCCCCAGTCCATTTCCACAGAACCGTTGACGTTGCCCACCAGCGCCAGACGGCAGCTGCCGTTCGCGCCGTCGGCGATCGTCGCCAATTGATAGGCTTCCAGTTCGCGCCCGGCAATATCGCGGGGGTCGAACGAAGCGATCAGGCCGTACTGGCCGCGGCTGTCGCGGCGCATTTCCCCCAGCGGCGCGGCGTAGTAGTCGCTACCCCGCCTGCCCACCAGCGCCACCCACAGCCGCGCCGCGCCCGGGGCGCTGGCCGTAAAGCAGAGCGAGCCGATGAGCGTCCTTCTCTCCAGGCGGGCGTGGCCCGCATAATCCCTTTCGATCGCGCGCAGCATGATCAGCGCCCGTCGGTAATCATTGCGCAACATACCCTGCACCTCCTCTTTCGAGGGTATGCGCGCGCCGGCGATGGAATGCGCGGCTCGTCAGGCCGATGGAAAAGTTCGGCGTCCGGCGTGGAAAGGGGAGGCAAATGTCCCGCCAGGCGTTGCGCCTTAAAGTGTGTGATTTGCCGCGCGGCAATTGCGCCCAAATGGGAGAACGCAAAATTCCATGAATTCTGAACCGCTTCCCCCTTCCGCGGGTTGCCGGCGCTCTCCGCAAAACAGCAGGCAACTGCGCAAGAGGTTGTTTTTTGGAATCTTTCTTCGCCTCCGGAAAACGTCGCAAATCTGCCCCGAGGCGCGGTGCGGGCGATTGCCGGCGCCCTGCGTCCGGCGTCCCGCCGCAACACGCGGCATATTTTGGCCTTCGACATCCATTTTTTCCCGAAACAGCCCCGGATTTGGCCTTTTTCTCCCACGCAAGGTGAAGATTTTTTGATATTTTCCCCCAAGCGCAGGTCTGTGGTCTTGCCATGTTGACAGAATGTGATATAATATAAAATGTGTATGCCTGCCGCGCCTCCGCCGACTGCCGTGCGGGCGCGACGAACAGAGCCTCGCGTCGCGGGGCGAAAGGAGAGGCGGTCTTTACTATGGCACGCAGCAGGGACAATCGCCCCGATTTGGATTACGAGCGGCTCATTGAACAACATGAGCGCTTTCGCAGCCGGCACCCGCAAAAGCGCGTCGCGCCAGCTGCGGAAAAAACACGCGCGGAAGCGCCTGTAAAGGAAGAAGCCGCGCCTGCAGCCGCGCAACCCAAGGATCCGGCCCAGGTTGCCGTTTCCGACGGCGCGGCGCGCGAGCCCGTTGCCGGAAGCGAACCGGTTCAGGCCCCCGAGGCCGGCGCCCAAAGCGTTGCGCAGCCGGCAGAGGAAGCGGCCGCGCAGCCGGCTCCGGCGGTGGATATTCCCGAACAGGAAACGTCCTTTGCAGAGGCTGCCGGCCCCGCTTATGAGGCGGCGGAAGCTGACGACGAGGACTATGACGACTACGACATTGCCGCAGACGACGAGGAAGCGGATGAAGACGACGGCGGGGAGGAGGAAGTCAATCCCAATCCCTTCGGCTCGATTCTTTCCTTCCTGTCCCGTTCCAGGGAAGCTATTGGCTCGCGCCTGCGCCATCGCAGAGATGAAGATTACGAGGACTACGACGCCGATGATGAGGAAGAAACGGGCGAGGAAATGCCCGGTGAAGATCTGCAAGCGTCGCAGGTAGAAGCAGAGCCGTCTGCCGCTGAGCCTGACGCGCCGCAAGAAGCAGAGGCCGCGGATGACCTGTTCGATCTTCCTGAAGAAAGCGAATCCGTCGCGGCGGATGTTCCCGAGGAAGACATTCCTGCGGCGCCTTCTGCCTCAACCGCGATGGATTTGGACGGCGATGACGGCGCCTCCGCTGCCGGCGGCGCGGATGAAGACGACGCCGACGAGGAAGAGGACGAAGACGACGAAGACGACGGCGCGCGCGAGGGGGGCCTTTCCCGCTTCTTGCATTTGTTTATCGCACGGGCGGACGAGGAAGACGAAGGCGACGAAGACGAGGAGCATACCGGCGAGTTCGCCGAGGTTGAACAAGCCGCGGGAGGAGAGATAAGCATGCAGGAGCCCCGCAAAATCACGACCGAAATGACTGAAATGATGGCCGACGGGCTCGGCGAGCGCACGCTTTCGCGCCGCGAACGCCGGGAAATGGCGCAGCGCCAGGCCGAGGGCGAGCACGAGCATAAGAGCGAAGAGGAAGAGCGCCGGCAGGAGCCGGGCGTGGATGAACCTACCCGCGAATTTCGCCCGATTTCCCGTGAACGCGCGCAGGAGCAGTCCGTAAATATCGAGCCGCCCGCCTCGCTCTTTGACGACGAGGAGGACGAAGAAGAGATTGAGCCGCCCATCTCCCGCCGCGAGCAGAAGCGCGCCGAGCGTCAACGCCAGCGCGATCTGCGCCGCGCGCAGGAAGAAGAGGATGATTACGACGACGAGGACGAGGACGACGAGCCGCCCAGAGGGCGCGCCGCGAAGTCTTCCCGCCGCGCGTATGAAGACGATTACGACGACGAGGACGAAGACGACGAGCCGCCGAGGAGGCACGCCGCGAAGTCTTCCCGCCGCGCCGCGTATGAAGACGATTACGACGACGAGGACGAAGACGACGAACCGCCCAGGAGGCGCGCTGCGAAGTCTTCCCGCCGCGCCGAATATGAGGACGACTACGACGACGATTATGACGACTATGACGAGGACGACTACGACGACGAGGACGATTATGACGAACCTGTCCGCGGCCGTCGCGGAGGCCGCCGCGCGCATGGCCGCCGGAGCCGCGACGATTACGATGAGGACGATTATGACGACTACGACGAGGACGATTACGAGGATTATGACGACGAGGACGATGATCGTCCGTCCTTTGGCCATTACCTGTTTGGTTTCTTCAAGTGGGTGTTTGGCATTCTGATCGCCCTGCTCCTGGTGGTCTTCGCCCTGAACATTGCGCACAACCTGGATGTGGTTGACATTTCCGGACTGCGCGATACTGTGGCCGGTTGGTCGCCGTCAGCAGCGGATATGCTGTTTATAGCTGTCGAGGATGAAGAGGCCCAAGTGACCGACGACACGCAGAATGGCGGAGAATCGTCCACCTCTGGCCAGGAGGCCGGAACGGAGGGCGCTGGCGAGGAAACCCAGGGCCAGACGGATACGACGGGTGCAAACGACATGGCGCCGATCGCGCCTACGGCCTGATACGGCACTGATATGGCGGGACGTCCAATGCGCGCAGCTTTGAACGGCCCGCCCTTTTTCATAGAGAGGGAGGAAAACCATGGCGCGCAAAAGAAAGCATGCTTCGCGGCGCCCGGGCGCTGGCGTATGGGTATTTTTTGGCGTGGTCGCCCTGCTGGTTCTGCTGCTGGCGGGGCTGATTGTACTGCTGCTCAACGGCGGCTCCGGGGATACAAGCGGCGGCATGCCTGCGGCGGCCGCGCCGAACACCGCCCCGGCCGTCGAGACGAGCGCCACGCCCACGCCGACGCCGTCTCCCACGCCCTCGCCCACAGCGGTTCCCACGCCCACGCCCGGCCCGGGCGCGTTCACCGTGCAGCCGGATGCGGACGCGGCCCCCGCGGATTTGGGCGTGGAAAGCATCGCGATTCAAAACGGCGCGCAGGTGCAGGCCTATCAGCCGGAAACGCCGCTGTTCATGGGCCTTGCCGGCGAATATGCCCAGCTTGAAGGCGTGACCACCTTCCGCGGCAACAACTACCGCGACAGCGCCGCCTACGGCACGATTCCCGAAGAGCCGGAAATGCAGATTGCCTGGACGGTGGACATCGGCGAAATTGACGATTGGGGCGGTATAGGCTGGACGGGCCAGTGCGCCATTGTGCGCTGGCCGCAGGAGACGCTGCAAATCATGAATATCCGCGAAGAGAAGAAGGCCAAGGCCGATTTAAAGGAAGTTATCTATGCCGCGCTGGACGGCAATATCTATTTCCTCGACCTGGAAGACGGCCAGCCCACGCGCGACCCCATCAGCATTGGCGCGCCCATCAAGGGCAGCGTCACCGTGGACCCGCGCGGCTACCCGCTGCTCTACGTCGGCCAGGGGCTGGATGAGGCGGAGGGCGAGTCCGTGGACATCGGCACGCGCATCTTCAGCTTGATCGACCAAAGCCTGCTCTATTTCCTGGACGGCGAAGACGAATATGCCCTGCGCGATTGGTACGCCTTCGACGCCGCGCCGCTGGTGGACGGCAAAACCGACACCATGCTCCAGGTCGGCGAAAACGCCATACTTTATTTGGTGCACCTCAATACGGATTATGACCCGGCGGCGGGTACGATTTCCATTGCCCCCGAGGTGGACCGCTACGTGTTCCGCTCCAGCATTTCGGAGCAACCGGGCATGGAAAACTCCATTGCGGTCTACAACCAATACGGTTATTTTGCCGACAATTCCGGCCTGCTTCAGTGCGTAAATCTCAACACGCTCACCTGCGAATGGGCGCGGGATGTGGACGACGACACCGACGCCACCATCGTGCTCGAGCAGGATGCAGACGGCGCGGTGGCGCTGTATACGGCCACGGAGCTGGAGCACAGCGCCTCGGTGAGCGATTATGCCTATCTGCGCAAATTTGACGCGCTCACGGGCCGGCTTTTGTGGGAACTGCCCGTGCGCGTACGCACTTCAGAAGACGACGAGGGAGGCGCTTTCGCCACGCCGGCGCTGGGCAAGGGCGAATTGGGGAATCTTGTCTATATCCAGATGACGCGCACGCCCAGCGACGGCGCGACGCTGCTGGCCGTGGACAAGCAAAGCGGCGAAGTGGCCTGGGATGTGGCGCTGGGTTCGGCGGGCTGGTCGTCGCCGGTGTGCGTATACACGCCCAGCGGCAAGGGCTACGTCATCGTAGGCAGTTCTTCCGGCGCGCTGCGCCTCTACGACGGCCTGAACGGCAGATTGACAAGCATTTGCGACCTGGATGGAAATATTGAAGGCTCGCCCGCCGTGTTTGACGATATGATCGTCGTCGGCACGCGCTCGAGGCAGATCTTCGGCGTGCGTATTTTGGGGGAGGAGACGGCATGAAGTACATTGCGGCGCTGGACCAGGGCACGACCAGTTCGCGCGCGGTCATCTTTGATGAAACCGGAGCGCCGGTCGCTTCGCACGGCATTGAGTTTACGCAGTTTTATCCCAAGCCGGGCTGGGTGGAACACCGCCCCGAGGACATATTGCAAAGCCAGGTAGAGGCGCTGCGTCTGGCGGTGGAAAAAAGCGGCGTGCGCGTGCGGGATATTGAAGCTGTGGGCATCACCAATCAGCGCGAAACCACGCTTTTGTGGGAACGCGATACGCTCAAACCCCTTTATAACGCCATCGTCTGGCAGTGCCGCCGCACCGCGCCGTTGATAGAGCGCCTCAAGCGCGACGGCTTGGGCAATATATTGCGCGACCGCACAGGGCTGATCCCCGACGCCTATTTTTCCGGCACGAAGCTGCAATGGCTGCTGGATGCGATCCCGGACGCGCGCGAGCGCGCCGCGCGGGGCGAACTGTGTTTCGGCACGGTGGATACGTTCCTCGCCAGCCGCCTGTGCGCCGGGCATCCGCATGTGACCGACGTCACCAACGCCGCGCGCACCATGCTTTACAACATTCACGAGCGCAAATGGGACGACGTGCTTTTGCGGGCGATGGATATTCCTGCGCCGGTGTTGCCCGAGGTGGTGGATACATCCTGCGTGGTGGGCGTGCTGGACAAGCGCATCCTCGGCCGGGAAATTCCCGTGGCGGCGCTGGTTGGCGACCAGCAGTCGGCGCTGTTTGGGCACGGCTGCTTTGCGCCGGGCATGTCCAAAAATACGTATGGAACCGGCTGCTTCCTGCTGATGAACACGGGCGCGCATCCCGTAAAATCCGTGAGCAATCTCATCACCACCATTGCCTGGCAGCTCGACGGCCAGCCGCGCTACGCCCTGGAGGGCAGCGTATTCGTAGCCGGAGCGGTGGTCAAATGGCTGCGCGATGAAATGGGGCTGATTGCCACGGCGGCGGAATCCGAAAGCGTGGCCGCCTCCATTGCCGACAATGGCAATGTGTACTTTGTGCCCGCCTTCACCGGCCTGGGCGCGCCGCACTGGGATATGTACAGCCGCGGCACCATTGTGGGCCTCACGCGCGGCACGGGGCGGGCGCATATCGTCCGCGCGGCGCTGGAATCCATCGCCTATCAGGCGGCGGATGTGCTGGAAGCCATGAGCCGCGACAGCTCCACGCGCCTCAACGTCCTGCATGTGGACGGCGGCGCCAGCGCCAACGATTTCCTCATGCAGTTTCAGGCCGATATATTGGGCACGCGCGTGCAGCGCCCGGCGGTGATCGAATCCACGGCGCTGGGCGCGGCCATGCTGGCCGGACGCGCCGTAGGGCTGTGGACAGACGCGGATTTGCGCGGCCTGAGCAAGGGCGGCCGGGAATTTGCGCCCAATATGGACGAGGCTACGCGCCGTCACCTGCTGCGCCAGTGGCGGCGTGCAGTGGAGAAAAGCAGCGGGTGGGAGGAAGCCTAGTGTGTTGAAAAGGGAAAATCCGCAATTTGGAGGAGATTTTCCGTTGGTTTTCGCGAAGAATCCGCAGGCTTCGTATAGAGCCAAGCCAGGAATTCAGAGCGCCGAAATGGCGTAAAAGACGCCGAATGGCATTTCAAGGAATTTTCAAACATACTACAAGGGCTTTTTGAAAGGAAAGCCGCAGTTTCAAGGGAACTGCCGCCGGATTTTCTGGAGAATTTTGCCTTGTGATCCGGCTGGGGACGTAGTGCGCAAAGGAATGAAAAAGGCGTCGGAGCGCTTTTTGAGAAACTTCCGGGCGGTCGAAAGTTGCGCCGCGGGGCAGGCGGCGGCCTCGGAGTCAGGATGGGCCGGGCGCTGGCAGGCGCTTGTGGAACGCTTTGGACGGGCTGAAACGCCTGCGGAACGGCGGGTAGGCCCGAAAACAGAAAGAGCTGTCCTTCGCATTGGAACGCAGAAGTTCCGCGGAGACATAAGGACTACGGCCCTGGGCTGGCGGATTGCGACGGCGCTTTTTCAGCAGGAAACGTCAATACCGGCCGCGTTCGGGAAATTTGCACATTTGATTAAATCCGCAACGGACAATTGGCTTACGAACGCATGCGGTTTAATCTGCGCAAAGCAGTCGACGTGAATGCGGGCCGACTTTGTGCCGCTACGGGCGTTTTGCCGTGCAAGAAACGCTGGACCGTTTGGCCCACATGCTAACAGCGTTGGCAACAAGCCGGTCAGTCCTTTAGCGGCCTGACAAAACTACCAGTCGATTTTATTGTGCAGGAAGGGAAGAGGAGCCCGGCCCTTTCTTCGCGCCAAGCGCGTATTTGAGGGGCGTGGCGGAGAAAGAAGCGGAAAAGAACGGCGCTTCGCGAAGGAAAATTGGCTTTTTCCAATGGCAAACCGGAAGCGTGCGCGGGACAGCGTGCCCTTTGCAATGAACGCGCGGCGGAAAGCGTCCGGCGACGCGCTCATGGCAAGGCCGGCCGGAATGGATGCAAAAATTAATCGTGTGGCGATGGTTCATGGTTGCGCCATATGCTTGGACAGAGCGCAGCAGAAAACCGCTCCCAAGGCGCGGCGTTCAAGCGCCGCCGTCCGGATGCGCCGCCTATTTTGGAGAGATGAAACAATGAAGGAAAACCGTTACGACGATCCGGTGTTTTTTGCAAAGTACAGCCATATGCCGCGTTCGGAACGCGGTCTGGAAGCGGCGGGGGAGTGGGAGGCCCTGCAGGCGATTTTGCCGGACTTTGCGGGCAAGCGCGTGCTTGATTTGGGCTGCGGTTACGGTTGGCACTGCGTTTACGCGCTGGAACACGGCGCGGCCGCGGTCACAGGTGTGGACATTTCTGAAAAAATGCTCGCCGTGGCGCGGGAAAAGACGACTGCAGATAACGCCGTTTATCTGCGCGCGGCGATGGAAGATGTGGATTTCCCCGCCGAGTCCTTTGATGTGGCGCTCAGTTCGCTGGCGCTGCATTACGTGGCCTCTTTTGCAGATATGGCGCAGAAAGTTCACCGCTGGCTGAAGCCGGGCGGGAATTTTGTGTTCTCCATTGAGCATCCCATATTCACCGCCTATGGCAATCAGGATTGGTACAGAGACGCGCAGGGGAATATTCTTCACTTTCCCGTGGACAACTATTTTTACGAAGGCCCGCGTCAGGCCGTATTTCTGGGGGAAAAGGTCGTCAAGTACCATCATACGCTGACCACCATCCTGGACGGCTTGCTCGCCCACGGTTTTGCCCTGCGCCGCGTGGTTGAGCCGCAGCCGCCCGCGCGCATGCTGGACATGGATGGAATGCGCGACGAATTGCGTCGGCCGATGATGCTGCTGGTGGCGGCGCAGAAGGCGTAAGAAGCGGCGAAAGCGCCTCGCCGTTGAGACGCTGATAAAGCGCATAACGCAATCCTGACTGGAGAAAACGGCGAGAAAGGCGCTATCGCCTCTTGCATGCGCTTCATGGAACACGCCCACGGGCCGGATGGGAAACCTTATGAAAGTTTTGTAGTTGTCAAGGTGGAGAAACGCAGCGGCGTTTCTGCAGCCGGTGCGCCTGTGCGCGTTCCCATGGACGCGTGCACCGCCCGCTGCCCGGGGTCCTTTGGGCACTGCAATCTCACCAGTTTTGCTACACACCGGCAGCGGAGGCGTAAGCGGGCCAGACGTATTTTTGAAGAAGAATGCGGATGACCAAAGCCATCGAATTGTGGAAGGCATAGTCGTCAAGCGCAAACAGGCGCTGTTTGAGCTGCCGCATCCGCATAAGTGGAGAAAGCTTTTTTCGACCTGGGGAAAGTTTGCTGCACACCGGCAGCGGAGGCGCAAGTGGGCCAGACGCATTTTTGAAGGAGAATACGGATGACCGAAGCCTTCGAATTGTGGAGGGCATGGTCATCAAACGCAAGCGCAAACGGGCGCTGTTTGAGTTGCCGCGTCCGCAAAAGCGGAGAAAGTTTTTTCGACCTGGAGAACGTTTTGCTAACATACCGGCAGCGGAGGCGCAAGCGTGTCAGATGCATTTTTGAAGGAGAATACGGATGACCAAAGCCACCGGATTG
>CAJFUU010000256.1 GCA_904420265.1 uncultured Clostridia bacterium | reverse complement strand
GTGAAAGCTTCATGCTGGCGCGCACCAAGGACGGCAGCGTCTATGCCTGGGGCGACAATACCTACGGCCAGATTGACGGCGCGGAAGAGGATTTCGTTGCCGAGCCCCGTTTGCTCGAAAACTGCAGCGGCGCGCTTTCCATCTGCGCCGGCAACAACCACTGCCTGGCCCTGCTGGGGAACAGCCGCCTGGTTGCCTGGGGCGACGATTACTACCACCAGCTGGCCGGCGGAGACGAAGCGCTGAACGATTTTGTTCTGGAAAACGGTTTGACGGTGGCGGCCATTGACGCCGGCGGAGAGATGTCTGCCCTGTGCGACGGCGAAGGTGCCTGGTATCTGTGGGGCGACCTGTTTGGCGAAACGCCTGGAGCGCTGGAGTATACCGACGC
Source organism: uncultured Clostridia bacterium (assembly GCA_904420265.1). Classification (GTDB taxonomy): domain Bacteria; phylum Bacillota; class Clostridia; order Christensenellales; family Aristaeellaceae; genus Pullichristensenella. Next base: position 2,512 of record CAJFUU010000256.1, on the reverse strand, counting down.
AGAGAGCCTTTCGCTGGGCTATGGGCACGCGCTGATCGCGCTGCGTGACGGCACGCTTTGGGGCCGCGGCTCAAACGACTATTATCAGCTTGGCGCCGTCTATGAGGATACTTACCTGCACTGGCGCCAGCTCCCGTTCGATTTCAGCGAGCAGGCGCGCTCTTCCCGTGCGCCGGTGGAGCAGGACAAGGCCCGTCCTGTGGAACCCTTCGCGGCGGAAATCTCCCCCGTGGCGGCGGGGTATTATACCTCCTTTGCCGTGGCCGAAAACGGCGACGTATGGGCCTGGGGCCGTTCGGACTACGGCCAGCTTGGCGCGGGCGATGTGGAAATGCTCGAATCCCCGGAAAAATTGGACTTGCAGAATGTCAAGCAGGTGGCCGCGGGCGATTACCACACGCTGTTTGTCACCGAAAGCGGGCTGCTTTACGGCACGGGCTGCAGCCACGACTACGACCAGCTTGCCACGGGCAAATTTGAAGATGAAAATGAACCGGTGCGCATCATGGGCGGCATAGAGCGCGCCTGGGCTGGCAGAGACATCTCCGCCGCGTTGGACGATGAGGGCGTAATCTGGGTTTGGGGCGCGAACGATGTGGGCCAGCTTGGCCTGGGCCATACCGATACAGTGGACGGCCCCACGCAGCTTCCCCTTGAGGGCGTTGTGGATTTGGCCGTGGGCAAACAGTTCATGGCGGCGCTTCTGGAAGACGGCACCGTGTGGACCTGGGGCGACAACACCTACGGTCAGCTTGGCGTCGGCGAAGGCGTGGAAAGCGCCTCGCCCGTACAGGTCGAACTTGAAAACGTGGTTTCCATCGCCGCAGGCGGAGCGCACATGCTCGCCCTGGACGCGGACGGCCGCGTCTGGTCCTGGGGCGCAGGGTATTACGGCCAGCTGGGCAACGGCGGCGATAGCGACCGCTTTACGCCCGTCGAAGTCGAAGGCGCGCAGGGCTGCGTGGCGGTGTTCGCCGGCGGCGACACCTCCGGCGCGCGCACGCTGGGCGGCGACACGCTGCTGTGGGGCGCTTTCTTCTACACAGAACCCTACGAGGAAGAAATCATCTATTATTCCGGACTTTATAGCGAACCTGCGTATATCGGCATCGAGCACGCATCCATGGGCAGCTTCCATGTATTGGCCGTGGACGACGCCGGAAACGTTTACGCCGTTGGCGAGAACGGCTTCGGCCAGCTTGGCAACGAGAGCACCAGTTATTACGGTTGGACAAACGTGGGATTGAACTTGAAACAAGCCGAGTATACGCGCCCCAACGAAGAAACTTCCGGACAGGATGACTACGGCAACCGGGCGCTGTAAAAAAGCAAACGCACAAACGCTTTCAATGGGCCGGGAAGACGCTTCCCGGCCATTCTGCATATTGGCGTAGCAAACGGCAAGTCCGCCAGGCAATAAAGAAATATGGGCGGCGCAGATTTTCGAGCCGGCGCGATTCGGCGACGGACGGCATCGCATTGACCCTCCGTCAAGGCGAAAGCTTGGTTCGCAACGTTCCCCTGGTATTGGGGCAAACCTGTCGCCAGGTATGGGGTTGCCTGTCCGCATGCCAAATGGCTTTCACGTTTTTCGCAAAAGCCATTTGGCGAAGTTCTTCTGTTTTTCTGCGAGGGCCGAAAAATACCTTTCCGGCCCCATTTGCTTGCCCGGCGAAATGCCGGAAACGCGCGTTGTTCTTTATCAGGCCGCCCATATTGCCTGCAACCGTCTTTGCAGGCACCGTCCGGAAGCGCATTGTTGATCCGCCGGAAACCTCCAAACGCTTTGCATGCGCCGCCAGGTTTTCGGGCGTCCGACATTCGAAAACGCCAGTGGCCGCGAGACGGAGAAGCAAGTTCCCCTTGTCGCCTTCTCTGCAATTTGCTGCGTCCTCTTTCGGCCGTAAATTGTGCAGGTCTGATATTTCTTCGGCAAATGAAACCTATCCTGGGAAAAACAGCGTGTTTCTGCCTTGCGATCGCCTGAAATGCTTCAAACGGCTGTCCGGCGTACTCTTTTGCGAAACTGAAGCCCCGGCAGATTGCCGGAACGATAAAAGCCCACGCACAGGATAAAGCGGCAAACCTGCCGGCAAAGAGCCGGCATGGCTGCGAGTACAGTTGGTGCAGGAACCATAACCCGCTTCCACCCTGTTTTATCAAGGTAATTCCTGTGTTGCGGGCCTTGTCCGCGCCCCTGAAGATTGCCGGGATGCGTCCCTCCGCCCATTTTCCAGAGCATTGCGACAAGTGACGGGATTTCTTCTGCGCCGCCCCACGCATCCTCGATGGCAAATTGGCCAAGGTAATTCCTGTGTTTGCGGGCTTCATCCGCACTCCGGCAGATTACCGGAGCGCGTTCACTCTGCGCCCGCTTTCCCGGAGCATTGCGGCGAGCGACAGAATTCGTCCGAACTACCCCGCGCATCCTCGACGGCAAATTCACCAAGGCAATTCCTGTGTTGCAGTTCTTGTCCACACCTCGGAAGATTGCCGGGGCGCGCTCCCTCCG
>CAJFUU010000255.1 GCA_904420265.1 uncultured Clostridia bacterium | reverse complement strand
GCGAACTTTTGCCCACGTTGGGCTTGCCAACCACGGCGATGGAAATGGCCTTATCCTCCTCCCCGGCCTCGTCCGGCTCTGGAAAGAGATTGCACAACGCTTCGAGCAGGTCGCCGAAATTGAGCAGGTTCACCGAGGAAATGCCGATGGGGTCGCCCATGCCGAGCTGATAGAAATCATAGATTTCATCCATCATGCGCACGTTGTCGATTTTGTTGACTACCACCATGACGGGTTTGCCGCTCTTTCTGAGCATATCGGCCACGTCCTCGTCGTCGGCGGTCAGGCCCTGGCGGCCGTCCACAAAAAAGAGGATTACGTCGCAGGTTTCCACGGCGATCTCCGCCTGGCGGCGCATCTGCGTCAGCAGCGGATCGTCGCTCCTGGGGTCTATGCCGCCGGTGTCAATGAGTGTGAACTTGTGGTTCTGCCACTCGCAATCGGCATACACGCGGTCGCGCGTGACGCCGGGGGTGTCCTCGACAATGGCGATGCGCCTGCCCGCCATCTGGTTGAAAAAGGTGGATTTGCCCACGTTCGGGCGGCCCACAATCGCCACTAACGGCCTTGCCATTTGCTTGCCTCCACAATCGCCTGAAGCAGTTCGTCTCCCCGCCGGCCCACCGGAATTACCGGCTTGCCCAGAGCGCGGGAAACCTCCTCCAGCGTCATATCGTCCAGAAATACATTTTCACCGTCGCGCAGCATGCACACGGTGATCAATACCGCCGCGCAATCCTCATTTTGCAGCCCGCGGATGAGGTCGCCGCCGGTGAGCAGCCCGCTCACCGTCACCGAGGCGCCGAAAAACCCGTTTTCCAGCGGCCTGACTGACACTGAAGCGCCCGTTACCGGCCGCGCGGCGAGCATCCGGGCCAGAAACGGCCCTGCCGAAACGCCGCAGGCGACCATCAGCTTCACGCCGCCGCCGGATGTTTGCATCGCGGCGGGAAGTTCCCGGTAGGCCTCGTCAAATTCGCTTTCCAACAGGCGCAGCATGCCCACCCCGTCGTCAATCTGATCGTAGTCCTCATATTCTTCACCGGCGGGCAGGGGCGCGTCCGCAGCGAGATAAAATTCGTCGGAAGGAAACACAAACCGCGTGCCGAACCGCGAAAGCAGCTTTTGCCGCCACCGTCCGGCAATATCCAGCACCGCTTGCGCCTGCGCGCGCGTATACTTGCGCAAGGGACGCAATCCTTCGCGATGCCCGGTCAGCCCCACGGGCACCAACGCCAGCGAGCGCGCCGCCGGATACATATCCGCAAGCGCGGCAATCGTCTCCTCCAGCGCCGCGCCGTCGTTAACGCCCGGGCAGAGCACCGCCTGCGTATGAAATTCAATGCCGCCTTCCGCCAGTTTTTGCAATTGCGCGGGCAACCGCGCCCCCCGGGGCGTGCCCAGGATGCGGCTGCGCAGATCCGGGTCCATGGCGTGCACGGAGATGTACAGCGGCGAGGCATGGCGGCGGATAATGCGGCTTAGTTCGCGGTCGGAAACATTGGTGAGGGTCACGTAATTGCCCATCATCATGCTCATGCGCCAATCGTCGTCCTTGACGCGCAGCGAAGGGCGCGCGTTTTGGGGAAGTTGGTCCACAAAGCAAAACAGGCAGCGGTTGCAACAAAGGCGCGTGGACGACATCAGCGGTTGGGCAAAGTTCAGCCCCAAAGGCTCGTACTCGTCCTTTTCAACGCCGTACTCCGTCTGCTTTCCATCCCGGCGCACCAGCAGGCGCACATATCTTTCGGCGCAAAGCGCCTCATAATCCAAAAAATCCACGACGTATTCGCCGTTGACGGCCAGCAGCTCGTCGCCGGCACGCAGGCCCAACGCCTCCGCCGGGCTGCCCGCATCCACCGAGACGATTCTGTGCGCCATCGTTTTCCTCCCAAAACCTGCAAATTTCTCCTTTTATCATTATGTCCCAAACCGGCGCGTTCGTCAATAGCGCAAGACGCCTTTTCCACCAAAATTTGTTGAAAAAGGCGGAATTTAACCATTGAAGGCTTGCCTTTTGGGCCACAATAATTTAGAATAAAGTAGATTTATCTCCACGGGAATCTTGTATCTAGGGAGGAATATCATGGCGACAACGAAATACGTCTATCTCTTCAGCGAAGGCAATGCCACCATGCGCAATCTGCTGGGCGGCAAGGGCGCGAATCTTGCGGAAATGACCTCGCTGGGCATGCCGGTGCCGCAGGGCTTCACCGTGACCACCGTAGCCTGCACCCGCTACTACGACGATGGCAAGACCATCGGCGCGGATATCCAGGAGCAGATCGACGCCGCTTTGGCCAAGATCGAGGAAATCAACGGCAAGAAGTTTGCCGATCCCAAAAACCCCCTGCTCGTTTCCGTGCGCTCCGGCGCGCGCGCTTCCATGCCCGGCATGATGGATACCATCCTCAACCTCGGCCTGAACGACGAAGTGGCCGCGGGCCTGATCGCCGGCAATCCCGATCCCAAGTTTGAACGCTTTGTGTACGACTCCTATCGCCGCTTCATCCAGATGTTCTCCGACGTGGTGATGGAGATTCCCAAGAAAACCTTCGAAGTTATCATTGACGAAGTCAAAGAGGCCAAGGGCATCACCGAAGACATCGACCTGGATGTCAACGATATGAAAGAACTCGTCGCCCGCTTTAAGGCCTATTACTATGAGCAGAAGGGCGAAAACTTCCCCACCAATCCCAAAGAGCAGCTCATGGAAGCGGTCAAGGCCGTGTTCCGCTCCTGGGACAATCCCCGCGCCAACGT
>CAJFUU010000254.1 GCA_904420265.1 uncultured Clostridia bacterium | reverse complement strand
TTCGGGATAAATCCACGTCTGGGCATTGTAGTCCCTCCTAAATCGAATGATAGACGTAAGCGACAAAGAAACGTTGGGCGTACCGGCGCGAGCGCGGATGTTGGCGCATCCGCATCTTCACCCTTGCCCCACGGCGCAGCGCGCGCTCCCACGTTCCAAATGGCGTGCGCGCCGGCGCGCAAGGCCCGGGCTGCCGGTAACTTTCAAAACCCTGTTATTTCTTGGGCCGCTTGGCGCCGTAGAGGGAGCGACCCTGCATGCGCTTGGCAACGCCGGCGGCGTCCAGAGCGCCGCGGATGATGTGATAGCGCACGCCAGGCAGATCGCGCACCTTGCCGCCGCGAATCAGCACGACCGAGTGCTCCTGCAGGTTGTGGCCAATGCCAGGGATATAGCAGGTACCCTCGATCATGTTCGTGAGGCGGACGCGGGCGATCTTGCGCAGCGCCGAATTCGGCTTCTTGGGGGTCTGCGTCTTCACAGACAGGCAGACGCCGCGCTTCTGCGGGCAATTCTGCAGAATCGGCGAATTCGACTTGCTGGTCACTTTCTCCCTACCCTTGCGGATCAACTGATTGATCGTCGGCATGGTATAGAAGCACCTCCTGAGTGGTTTGGGTTTCCGTGGGACGGCCTTGCGGCCTTCCCTGCCTCTATATACACTTCCGCAACCCTGGAAGGCAATAGCAAAAAACTAACGTCGGATGCCGGCGGAGGCGGTTTTGACCTCTATGCCGCAAGCCTGGCCGAGTTGCTTCATGGTAGAAACCTCGGTAAGGCGCACGCCCGCCTTTTCGCAGGCTTCCCGCACCTGGCGGGCGATGAACAAATCCGCGTCCATGGCCAGAAAAACCTCGGCGATTTCCCCGGCGGCGAGGGCGCGCAAAAGCCGGCGCGTGCCGACAACCCTGTCGGCATTTTTGAGCCTTTCAAACTCCAACATGGCGCGCACTCCTTTTCCAGCGTCCAAACCCCTTGATGATACCACCGAAACGGCTTTCTGTCAAGTAAAAACAATTTGACAAACCGGCGCCTCCGCCCAACACGGTTTCCAGCGGCAAACGGATGGTCAGGGCCTGCGCCTGTGCGCGCAAAGCAGCGCGAAAGCGCAGGCCGCCGTCAGCGCCTCCGCCGTCGAGTGGCAGAACCAAATCGCCTCACGGCCAAACAGCGCCGGAAGCGCCGCCATCAAAATGAGCGGCCAGACAATGCTGCGGGCGAGGGAAACCACAAGCGCTTTGTTGGTGACGCGCGTGGACTGCCAGAAGGAAATCATCAGGATATTGTAGCCGGCGAGGAAGAAGCCGCAAAAATACGGCAGGCTGCGCTTTTGCATGAAGTCGATGAGCGCCGCGTCCTCCGGGTTGAAGATGGCAAAGAAGTAACGGGAGAAGAATGCGATCAGCAGATAGCAGCCCACGCCGATGGCAAGGAACACGCCGGTGGCAAAACGGCGCAGGGCGCGGCAGCGCGCTTCTTCGCCGATGCCGGAGAAGTAGCTGAAGACCGGCTGCAGCCCCTCCGCCATGCCAAGGAACACGGTGAGGATAATGAGCATCAGGTAGCCGATGACCAGATAAGCCGCCAACCCCAGCTCCCCATAGCCGTGGCGCACGATGGCAGAATTATAGATGAAGGTGATGGTGCCGATGGTGAACTCCATAATAAACGATGGAAAGCCCAGCAGATACACGCGCCCCAACAGCCGCACCTGTGGGCGCGTTTTGGCAAACGCCAGCGCCCCGCGGCGGCGCAGGAAGTGCGGCAGCAGGATCAGCACGCTGAATACCGGGCCGATGGCCGTGGCCAGCGCCGCGCCGCCGATGCCCATGTTCAGCGGATACATGAACACATAGTCCAGGACGATATTGGAAACTGAGCCGACCGCCAATGCGACCATCGCCAGCCTTGGCCGCCCGTCATTGCGCGCCAGCCCGCTGAGCAGGAAGCTGAGGATAAGAAACGGCGAAAAGGTGACGATATAGCGCATGTACTCGATGGCTTCCTGGTGGATCTCCGGTGTGGAACCAAGCGCTGCCGCCAGCGGATGGATGAAGATATTGCCAAGCGCCATGATGAGCGCGCCCATCCCCAGCGCTCCGTAAAGGGCGATGTTAAAAACCTGCACCGCATTTTTCCGCTCTCCGCGTCCCAAATGGCCGGAGATGAGCACGCCAGCGCCCGAAGCCACGGCCATGGAGAGGGCAATGAGTATCTCCAGAAGCGGTACGGACACCGCGGCGGCGGCCATGGACGCTGTGCCCAGCCGGTGGCCGATGAATATGCCGTCGACGATCATGTAGACCGAGTTGAACAACAGTCCGATCATCTGCGGGATGGCGTACCGGACAAAGAGCGTGCGCGATTTCCCTTCATACATAGGAATCAACCTCCTGACAAATAAAAAGAGGCCTGCGTTCGTGTAACGCAGGCCTACTACACAAATACAGGGCCCCGGCGGGCCAAGGCTATGGGCGGCAAGGCCGCCATTTGGGTTTTCCGGGCGAAGCGCCCGGTCGGCTTGTCCAGTATAGCAACAACCCGGGGAAATGTCAAGGGACGAAATGATGCTTTTTCGGTGAGCCGGCAATCCCGGCGGCCGGCGTCTGACAGTGCTGGTTTCCAGCGCTTTGGCTTGGTGAAGGCGGACGCATCCCCGCCAGGCACCGCAGCGCGCCCCTAGGGGCAAAGCGGCGGCTCACGCGCATGAATCACAGGATGTTGACAAAGCGGACGGGCCGGGGGGGAGGAGGGGAGAACCCATAGGCCCGGAAGGCAAACTTGCAGGCAAGGGCTCTTACATAAACGCAAGCGAACGATAAGAAGCAGAAATTGCCCTGACAATTTCTTGTCAAGGCAATTTCTGCGGTTGCGGCCTTCCTGGTTCTCTGAAGGGCGGAAGTCCAGGGAGGGCTTCCGCCCCGCGAAAAGTCGTTAGTACGCCTCGTGAATCTCGATGTCCCGATAGCGCTTCATGCCAGTGCCGGCGGGAATCTGTTTGCCGATAATGACGTTTTCCTTCAGGCCCAGCAGCGGGTCCACCTTGCCCTTGATGGCGGCTTCGGTGAGCACGCGCGTGGTCTCCTGGAACGACGCCGCCGACAGGAACGAATCCGTGGCCAGCGCGGCCTTGGTAATGCCAAGCAGCGTGCGCTTGGCTGTAGCCGGGCGGCCGCCGGCTTCGAGCGTCTTGCGGTTCTCGCGGTCGAAGCGGAAGATGTCCACCAGCGCGCCGGGCAACAGGTCGGTGTCGTTTGCCTCTTCCACCTTTACCTTGCGCAGCATCTGCCGCACAATGACCTCGATGTGTTTGTCGGCAATTTCCACGCCCTGGCGGCGATAGACCGACTGCACTTCCTTCACCAGGTAGTCCTGCACGGCCTTGACGCCGAGGATGCGCAGAAGATCGTGCGGGTTGATGGAGCCCTCGATGAGCTCGTCGCCCGCCTCCACCACGTCGCCGTCTTCCACCTTGAGTTTGGCGCCGTAGTTGATGGGATATTCCTTGGTTTCGGCCTCGCCCTCGTTGGAGACGATGGTGAGTTTGCGGCGCTTTTTCACATCCTGGGAGATGTGCACCGTGCCGCTGATCTCCGCCAGCGTGGCCTCGCGCTTGGGCTTGCGGGCCTCGAACAGCTCTTCCACGCGGGGAAGACCCTGGGTGATGTCGTCGCCGGTCGCCACGCCGCCGGTGTGGAAAGTACGCATGGTCAACTGCGTGCCGGGCTCGCCGATGGACTGCGCCGCGATGATGCCCACAGCCTCGCCCACGTCTACGAGTTTGCCGTTGGTCATGTTCGCGCCGTAGCAACGCGCGCACACGCCCGCAGGCGACTGGCAGGTAAGCACGCTGCGCACAGTGACTTCCTGGATGCCCGCCGCGCAGATGCGGTTGGCAATGTCGTGGTCGATCAGTTCGTTGGTGGCGACAATCACTTCGCCGGTTGCCGGGTCGATCACATCCTCGGCAGCCACGCGGCCGCGAATGCGGTCGTTGAGGGATTCGATGACGTCGTCTCCATCGCGGATGTCGGAAACCTTGAGGCCGCGCACCTTTTCGCCGCGCGCGGCGAAGCAGTCCACCTCGCGCACGATGTTTTCCTGGGATACGTCCACCAGGCGGCGGGTCATATAACCCGAGTCCGCAGTACGCAGGGCGGTGTCGGCCAGAGACTTGCGCGAACCGTGCGAGGAGAGGAAGAACTCCAGCACCGAAAGGCCCTCGCGGAAGTTGGCGCGGATGGGCAACTCGATGATCTTGCCCGAAGGCGAAGCCATCAGGCCGCGCATGCCGGCAAGCTGGCGAATCTGGTTGATGGAACCGCGCGCGCCCGAGGTAGCCATCATGTTGATGGGGTTGAACTCGTCCAGCGCGTCCATAACTTTCTTGGTGACGTCGTTGGTGGCCTGCTCCCAAATGCGGATCACCGAGGAGTAGCGCTCGTTTTCGGACATGCGGCCGCGGCGGAAAGCGCGTTCGATGTTGTGCACCTCTTCCTCCGCGTCGTGGAGGATGGTGGCCTTCTCCGGCGGCACAATGATGTCGGCCACGGAAACGGTCAACGCGCCGCGCGTGGAGAACTTAAAGCCCAGGGCCTTGATGTTGTCCAGCATGTTGGCCGTGATGGTCACGCCATGCGCGCGGTAGCAGTCGTCTACAATGCGGCCCAGCTGCTTTTTGCCCACAACCTCGTCCACTTCCAGGAGGAACAGGTCGTCCACGCTCTGGCGCGGCTTGGTGCCCAAATCCTGGGGAATGGCTTGGTTGAAGATCACGCGGCCGATGGTGGTTTCGACGATTTTTTTGTATTCCACGCCGTCCCGCTCGCGCGTGAGACGGATGTGGCACTTCGCCTGCAGGGACAATTCGCCGGTGGCGTAAGCCATGAGCGCCTCGTCCACGTCGGCAAAGAACTTGCCCTCGCCCTTGGCTCCGGGGCGAATGATGGTCAGATAGTAGCAGCCCAGAACCATGTCCTGCGTGGGGGAAACCACGGGCTTGCCGTCCTGCGGCTTTAAGATGTTGTTGGCCGACAGCATCAGGAAGCGGGCCTCGGCCTGTGCCTCCATGGAAAGCGGCACGTGCACGGCCATCTGGTCGCCGTCGAAGTCGGCGTTGAAGGCGGTGCAGCACAGGGGGTGCAGCTTCAGCGCCTTGCCCTCGACCAGGATCGGCTCAAAGGCCTGAATGCCCAGGCGGTGCAGCGTCGGGGCGCGGTTGAGCATTACCGGATGGTCCTTGATGACGCTCTCCAGCACGTCCCACACCTCGGGGCGCAGCCTTTCCACGGCGCGCTTGGCGGTTTTGACGTTCACGGCCATGCCCTGGTTGACCAGCCGTTCGATGACGAAGGGCTTGAACAGCTCCAGCGCCATCTCCTTGGGCAGGCCGCACTGATACAGCTTCAGCGTCGGGCCGACCACGATAACCGAACGGCCCGAGTAGTCCACGCGCTTGCCCAGCAGGTTCTGGCGGAAACGGCCCTGCTTGCCGCGCAGCAGGTCGGAAAGGCTCTTGAATTGCCGTCCGCCCGCGCCGGTGACGGGGCGGCCGCGGCGGCCGTTGTCAATCAGCGCGTCCACAGATTCCTGCAGCATGCGCT
>CAJFUU010000253.1 GCA_904420265.1 uncultured Clostridia bacterium | reverse complement strand
TCTTCCATGATCTCCAACAATCTTTCTGCTCTCATTCCTCTATTTTACTACATCCCCCTGCTTTTGTCTTGAAAATTGATTCCCGTGCCTGTCGCCCGAACGCCCTTGCGCCTTCCCCCCGCCCGTGTTATAATGAAAAAAATGCGAAAGGGAGGAAACGCGCGTGCGCTTGGACAAGCTGCTCACCGCCGCCGGGCTCACCCGCGCGCAGGCGAAGCGCGCTGTGGCCGAGGGGCGGGCGCGCGTGAACGGCGAAGTGGCGCGCGACGCGGGGCTGCGCGTGGACGGCGCACAGGTGCTGCTCGACGGCCGGCCGGTGACGGAGCCGGGCGAGGTCTACTGGATGCTCCACAAGCCCGCCGGGGTGTTGACCGCCATGCGCGACGCACGGGAAAAGACGGCTTTTTCGCTGTTGCCGGAGGCCGTGCGCCGCCGCGAACCCTCGCCCATCGGGCGGCTGGACAGGGACGTGACCGGCCTTCTGCTCTTCACCACCCACGGAGAACTTCTGCACCGCCTCATATCGCCCAAATACGCCGTGGAGAAGGTCTACGTCGCCCGCGTGGAAGGCACGCCGGATGAGGCCGCCGCCCGAAAGCTGGCGGCAGGCGTGGTCTTTGCCGATTTCACCGCCCGGCCGGCGCGGCTGGAAGTGTTGGGCGAACGCCTTGTGCGGCTGACCGTTACCGAGGGCCGCTACCACGAAGTAAAGCGCCTGCTTGCCGCCGTGGGGCATCCGGTTTTGACGCTCCGGCGCGAAAGCATGGGCGGCGTGACCCTGGACGCATCGCTGGATGCGGGCGAAAGCCGTCCGCTTACAGACGAGGAAACCGGCTGTCTCTTCCGCGCCGCGAAGCTGGAGCGAAACTGACGCGCACCTGCCCGTGGTCCAGCTGCCATGAACGCGCGCTTTTCCAGAAATCGTGCGCCGCGAGGCGGAGCGAATAGCGATCTTCTCCTGCTCGGACGGTGCATGCGCGCCCTTTCGGCGCGAAATCCAGCGCTTTGCAGACGTGGCAAACCCGTCGCGAACGGCCTGTGTTCGGCGCTGCAGGACGCCGGCTCCGCAGGCGCGCCGCAACGGACACATGCGCGGGCATATGCGCCGCAGGTTGGGATGGCCCTTGCGGGCCGCCGCGCGGACGTGTTTCGCGGCGCTTCCGCCGCCGATTCGCACGTGGTGGAACTCCCGGCATAGCCCGCGCACGCCTGCAATCCGCAAAAGGGGTTGCGCAGTAAACCCGCACGCCCTCACGACCGCCCGCATCGCTTCCCGGCGTCGCATAACGCGGCCCATGGAAGCAGCGCTTTCTTTCTTATATAAATATGAAGCTTTGCACGGCGCAAGCGCATCTCAACCCGAACGCGCAATTTTGCAAGCGCGCCGCCTTGCCGGAAAGGAACAGGCCATGTCGGAACACTACTACACCCCTTCTCCCGCCTCAGCGCACGACGAACGCCGCCTGACGGTGCGCGCTCTGGGCGTGGAAATGTCTTTTGTCACCGATTCCGGCGTATTCTCCCGCGATGGGCTGGACGCGGGCACGCGCGTTTTGCTCGAAGCCCTGCCGCCGCTTTCGGGGCGGGTACTCGATCTCGGCTGCGGTTGGGGCGCCATGGGCGGCGTATTGGCAAAAGTTTATCCCGACGCGCGCTTTGTGCTCAGCGACGTCAACGCCCGCGCCGTCGAACTGGCCGCCCGCAATCTGCGCGCAAACGGCCTTCGCAATGCCCGGGCCGTCTGCGGCGACGGCTTTGCCGCCGTGGAGGGCCGCTTCGACTGGATTCTCACCAATCCGCCCATTCGCGCCGGGAAGCAGGTGATATACGGCCTGTTTGCGCAGGCCAGAGATTTTCTCGCGCCCGGCGGCACGCTCGCATTGGTCATTCGCACGCAGCAGGGGGCGAAATCGGCCGAGCGTTTTTTGCGGGGCCTTTACGCAAGCGTGAAAACGTTGGACATCAGCGGCGGTTATCGCGTGCTCGCCGCTGATGGCGGCACGGGCGCTCCCTGACCGGCCGGGCGCTTTTGTGCAAAGCGCCGTCCGCTTTCCCCGGCATTCCCATCGCATGCGATGACACTGTCTGCCGGACGCGCGCCCCGATCTTCCCTGACCGGCCTCATTTTGCCGCCGGGCTTTGGGAACAGACGGCCGCCCTGGTTTTGCGGCGCAGTTGGGCGCGTTCCGCGCCTTGAAACGCCCGCCTCGCGGCTTCGTACTGCGGCCGCTTTGGTCTTCCTGCCAACGGCGCTTCTGCCGTTTGGCGCGCAACCCTGTCCCCGCTGGGCGATACCGCCCGAAAATATACCGTCATAGGAGGTACTTATGAAACAAAACCGTCTGGAACGGGTCATTCGCGGCATGGAGGCGATGGGCCTTGAGCAAATCATCGTTTCCGCCCCGGCTTCGGTGTTTTATCTTACAGGCGCCTGGGTGCGGCCCGGCGAGCGCATGCTGGCCCTGTACATACACAAAAGCGGCGAGGCGCGTCTGTTTGCCAACCGTCTGTTCGCGCTTTCCGGAAACGTGGACGCGCCTCTGAGCGAGTTTGACGACACCGAAGACCCCATCGCCCTGCTCAACCAGTTTGTGCGTCCGGGCAAGTTGGGCATCGACAAATCCTGGCCCAGCCAGTTCACACTGCGGCTGATGGAAGCGCGCGCGGACGTGCGCTGCGTGCTCGGCTCCTCGCCGGTGGACGACGCCCGTATGCTCAAAGACGCCGAGGAAATCGCCCTGATGCGTGAAAGTTCCCTGAAAAACGACGCCAGCATCCTCGAGGCCATCGCCTCTATCCGTGAAGGCATGCGCGAAAGCGACGTAGCCGCCGCTTACAACCGCGCCGCCGCCCAAAACGGCGCCTCCGGGCCAAGTTTCCCGACGCTGATCTGCTTCGGTGCCAATTGCGCCGAACCGCACCATACCACCGACGATACGCTCATCAAGCGCGGCGATTCCGTAATCCTGGACGTGGGCCTGGCCTGGCAAAAATACGCCAGCGACATGACCCGTACCGTGTTCTACGGCGAACCGACCGACGAGCAAAAGCGCGTATTCGACCTGGTGTGCAAAGCCAATGCCGCCGGCATCGCCGCCGTGCGCCCGGGCGTGCCGCTGTGTGAAATCGACCGCGCCGCCCGCAAGGTCATCGAGGACGCCGGTTACGGAGATTACTTCATTCACCGCACCGGTCACGGCATCGGCCTGGAGGGCCATGAGCCGCCGGATGTCAGCGCTACGGATACGCGTCTGGCGCAGCTGGGCATGGTGTTCTCCATCGAGCCGGGCGTCTATCTTCCCGGCCGCTTCGGCGTGCGCGAGGAAGATCTGGTCTGCGTCACGGAAGACGGCGTGGAAGTGCTCAACCGCCTTTCGCATGAGCTGCGCGTCATCCCCATCGAATAGTTCTTCGCTCTGCCGCCGCGCTTTTCGCCCGGCGGCTTTTTTCAGCGCCGCCTCTTTCATGCGCCTTTTGCGCGCCTGCAACTCCATGCGTCCGCATTTGTCCCGCGCGCCCCGGTCTCCTGTGTAAAGCCGTCCATGCGCTCCCTGTCCCCTGCTCTTTGGGACGCGCCATCCCAGCCGTTCCAGGCATTCTCGCCGCAATCGCTTCCGACAATTTTTTTATATCGTCAACAAGGTATATTTGTGCGCATTTCTCAGGCAATCGCATGCCGCTGCGTCTTCTCATTCAAATCCGGTCGCATCAGACGGCCCGAAAATCGCGTTTTCCGCCGCTTAAAATCGTTCCTCTTTTCTCAATCGCGCCTGTCGCGGACTTTCCAACCGCTCCGCCGCGCTGTTTTCCTTCACCTTTCGCAAAAAACGCCCCGGCTTTTTTGCCGGGGCGTTTCATTCGTACTTAGGTTGTAGAGCCGATTTTCCAAACGGTGATGGTGGCGTTTGTATAGCTATGATCCGCTTCGTTCGGCGTAACCGTCAGTGTGGCCGTACCGGAAGTCACGCTCACCGCGGCCAGGAACGCCATATTTGCCGGACTGTCAACTTCCGTAAACCGCTGACTTGCCGTCGCGCCGCTTACCGGCGCGCCGTTGAGGTTGAGCGTGGCCGTGGCCGTAGCGGGGACAGAAGTGCCGGTGGGGATCTCAGCGTCGGCATGGAATTCAACCAGATAGACGCCGGGTTGAGAAATGGTCACATCTCCGGATCCAGTTGTGTGAGCGATCGCAGTGCCGTAGGTGGCCAGATTCGTGTCATACGTCAGCGCCGTTCCCGCCGTGGTGTCCTGTGCTGCCGTATTCGTAGCGCTCAGCAGCTCGGGCACCGCATTCAGTCCGGAAGTACCGGTGGGGCCAGTGGGACCTGTCGCGCCAGTCGCACCAGTCGCTCCGGTCGGTCCGGTCGCGCCAGCCGTACCAGCCGTGCCAGCTGGACCTGTAGGACCCGTCGGGCCGGTGGAGCCCGTTGCGCCAGTGGGACCCGTTGCCCCCGGCGTACCCGCAGGGCCGGTCGGACCCGTCGGGCCGGTAGCCCCGGTCGCACCCGTCGGCCCGGTCACCGTCAGCAGGCTGAAATCCGCCGATGTCCCCGGCGTGCCGGTGGGGTTGTCGGTATTTACCCGATAAAGCGCGCCATTGTAAGACACAATGTCGCCCGCGAGATAAAACGCGCCGGGTATGAACGGCTGCACCGTCTCCAAGCCTGCGCCGGTGGGCCCTGTCGGACCGGTCGGGCCAGTCGGACCCGTCGCGCCGCCCGTACAACAGCAGGGGTAGGGCCTCGGACGGCAACCGCCACAGGAGCAGCCGCCGTTCTGTCGGCAATTTATGTTCATGGAAAAACCTCCTTTTTACGCCTTGGCGGGGAAACGCGTTCCCCTTGCAGCGTATGCGCCTTGGGCGGCAGGCGTTCCCACACAAAGGCGCGGCAAAAAGCGGGCAAAATCGCGTCTCTTCCGGAAATTGTAAAATTGTTTTCCCAGAATTGCTTGACCGCGCGCGCCAATGGGGGGTATAATGGGATATAATAAGGTGTAATACCGCCCGGAGGAGGCTTCTCCATGTATCTGGATCACCGTGTAACGGCGAAAATCACCCGCATTCTGGAGCAGATCGACATGAGCGCCCTGCTGATGGACAGCAACGGCACGGTTGTGCTGCCCGAGGGCGACAACCGTCAACTCACGTTGCCGGATCAGCTTCGCCGCGATCCGACCACGCCGATGGTCTATGGCGGCGTAACGCTCATCGGTACCGACGACCGCCAACCGCTGTATATCTGCCTGCACGGGGATTCGCAGGAGGCAAAAAATTGCGCTGTGCTCTGTGCGGAGCTGATCAACATGCTGGTGCGCGTGGATTTGGGCCATGCCACGCGCGAACAGGCCGTGCGCCTGATGCTTCGCGGCGAGGTTGAGGGCGCGGAACTGGACTCTCTGGCGGCGGAACACAACATTCCCCTGGAGAAAAACCGCTGTGTTCTGTACTTCTACTTCGCCGAAATTGACACCGAAGAGGCGACCGCCGTGCTTGAGGGGGCAATCGACCCCGAAAACGACGTTCTCGCCGAAGTGGGCCGTCACTCTCTGGCGCTGATGAAGGCCCTCGACGGCGAGGCCAACTACGACGAACTGGAACAAATGACCGCCGCCATCGAAAACACCTTCCTGATGGAGACGGGGCATCCGGTATACATCGGCGTATCCGAGCCGCGCGCTGAACTGGATCAAATCAACGAGGCCTTCGATGAAGCGCGCGAGGCGATCAATATCGGCCGCGTTTACCACGCCACGGGCAACGTATTTTTCTTCAACCGTCTGTTGCTGGAGCGCTTTTTGAGCGACTTGCCCGCCGACGCCAGCGGTCGTTACAGCAGCATGATCTTCAACCGTCAGACGGCCAAGCTGTTTAACGACGAAATGCTGCATACCATCGAAACCTTCTTTGAAAACAGCCTGAATCTGTCCGAAACGGCGCGCAAACTCTACATCCACCGCAATACGCTGGTTTATCGCCTGGAAAAGGTGCAGCGTGCCATCGGCCTGGATTTGCGCTCGTTCGACGACGCCGTAACCTTTAAAATGATGATGCTGCTGGGCAAAAATTCCCAGCCGCGCCGAAACAGACTCTGAGCATACGTCCCGCGCGCGGGCGCATATGTTCGCATGGAAACGCGCCGGCGGCCAGCGAAACGCGGCCGCCGGCAATTCTTACCCGCGCGCAAAGACGCATGGCCGCCGCGCTCAGCGAGCTACGGCGGCAACAGGAGGAACGCGTATGTTCAAACGCCCCGTATCGTGGCTGACAGTGATCTGCCTGGTGCTGATTGTAGCCATGGCTTCTTCGACGTTGACGCTGCTGCTGGCCGGCGCCGCTCCCGCGGACACGGCCGACGGCGACGACCCTCTGGCGCGCGCCCGGGAAATTCTCGAAATTGTCGAGCGCGATTACTATACCGAGGTTGACGAAGAACAGCTTGCCACCGGCGCCATTCGCGGCATGCTCGCCACGCTGGAAGATCCCTATACCTTCTACTACACGACCGAAGAATACCAGGCCATGAACGAGGAAACCACCGGTCAATACAGCGGCGTGGGCATGCTCGTGGGCCTGGACGGCAAGGGAAACCTGATGGTCATGCGCGTATTCCGCAATTCGCCGGCCATGAACGCCGGCGTGCAGGCGGGCGATCTGCTCGTCGCTGTAGACGGAGCGCCCGTCGCCGGGGAAACCTCCCAGGACCTGAATGCCGCCGTGGCGCTTCTCAAGGGGGATGACCAGACGCCTGTAGACGCAACCTTCGAACGCGATGGCGAACGCCTCACCTTTACGCTCACGCGCGGCGCCGTCAACATCAACTATGTTGAATACAGCGTGCTCGATGGAGAAATTGGCTATCTGTCCATCTATCAATTTACCGGCGACGATGTCGAAGGCGTCACCGAAGCCCTCAGCGCCTTCCGCGAGGCGGGCGTGCGCGCCCTGGTTGTGGATGTGCGCTCCAATCCCGGCGGCCTGCTGGACGACGTGGTGCAGATCTGCGACCTGCTCGTTCCCGAAGGGCTGATCGTCTATACGGAAGACCGCCAGGGCCGACGCCAGGAATACTACGCCGACGCCGATTACTGGGATGTGCCCATGGCCGTTTTGGTCAACGGCATGTCTGCCAGCGCTTCAGAAATCTTCGCCGCCGCTGTGCAGGAAAGCGGCCGCGGCGTAATCGTGGGCGAAACGACTTACGGCAAGGGCATTGTGCAAACGCTGTTCTCCTTTTCCGAGGGCGACGGCGTGCAGCTTACCACCTCGGCGTATTACACCGCCTCCGGCGCTTCTATTCATGGCCAAGGCGTCACGCCGGACATCGAGGTATCGCTCACAGACGACGATCCCATTGTCTATTACGCGCCTGATCCCGAAGGCGATGAGCAGTTGCGCGCCGCCCTTGAAGCCCTGAACGCCGCTTAAAACAACGCCAAAAGCCCCGCTTCATTCCAGGAGTGGGGCTTTGACTTTTGCAATGGCACGTTTGATCCGCCTTCAAAACGCGGCGTCGCTTCGAAGCGCTTTGCGTGCTTCAGCGTTCGTCTTCCAGCAATTTGGCCGGCGGCACGCCAAAGGCGTCTGCCAGCGCAAACAACAGCCGCAGGGAAATCGGCTGCGCCACAGAGGCCGTTTCAATCTGCGAAAGATATTTCGCGCTGATGCCCACATGCTCCGCCAACTGTTCCTGCGTCTTTCCCTGCAACTTCCGATAGAATGCAATATTCAAGCCGAGATGAATCAACCTCATTCTGTCCCTCTCTTCCACAGAACTCACCTCATCTCTAGTGTGACCTCTCGCGCGAAGAAGATAAACACACTGAGATATAGAAAATTCTGTATTTTAGATAGAATTTTCCCAACAGGAACAAAATTGTCATCAAATCGGCCAGATTTCGAAAGAGTTCCGTCCAATTTCTTTTCACAGGGCGGCACGGCTGCACATCAGCCGTCATCTCGCCCTGTACGGCCCGCGCACAGCGCCGCCGCAAGCATCATCACCGGGAAAATGCAAGCCGCCAACAGGCCCAGGTTCAGCCCCAATCCGCCGGATACCCAGCCAACCAATCCCGGCCCCGCCGAACAGCCCACGTCGCCCGCCAGCGCCAGTATGGCAAACATGGCCGTGCCGCCCTGCGGGTAAGCGCGCGCAACCATCGAAAACGTGCCCGGCCACATCAGGCCCACTGAAAAGCCCGTCAATGCACAACCCAGCAGCCCCAGCAGCGGGTGCGGCGCAAAAGCCGCCAGGAGATAGCAACCCACGCACAACCCTGCCGACAGCGCCATTGCCCGGCGAATATTCAACCTGTCGCCAAGCAGGCCGTACAAAAGGCGCGCAAGACCCATCAGCACCGCAAACGCGCAGGGTCCCAGCAAATCGCCCATGGTCTTGCTCACGGAAAGCCCCCGTTCTGCAAACAGGCTTGACCACTGGCTCATAGCCTGCTCGCTCGCGCCGGCGCATACCATCATCAAAAGGAACACCCAGAAAATCTTTTTTGAAAACAGCGCCTTGAGCGGCATGCGTTCGTGCTCCGCAAGCGGCGGCCGCATGGGCACTTTTGCGTATAAAAATGCATTTGCGAAGGGCAAAATGGCCCAAATCAGCGGCAGATAGCGCCAGTTTTCCACGCCCACCAGGGCAAAATAGGCCGTAGAAAGCAGCACCACCGCCACATGTCCCCAGCAATAAAACGAGTGCAAAAGGCTCATGGCCTTCTCCTTGTGCTCGCCCGGCAGCGATTCCACAATCGGGCTGACCAACACCTCCAGCAACCCGCCGCCCACTGCGTTCATGGCAATGGGAATCAAAATTGCCGCAAAGGCGTTGCGCATCACATATGGCAAAATCCCCAGCAGCACGAGCCCTGCCGTGGACATCACCTGCGCCAGCACGACCGCCCGGCGGTGGCCGATGCGGTCCACATAGCGCGCCGCGAGCAAATCCACCAGCATCTGTATGGCGAAGTTGATGGAAACCAGCAGGCCCAGTTGCCCCAGCGTCACCCCGAAGCGCTCGTTGAACGTCACAAATAAAAGCGGCGGCAGGTTGTTGCCAATCGCCTGCGTCACATAGCCCAGATAGCTCGCGTATAGCGTATGCCGGTAGGTCATCTGCATTTCCTCCTTGGCGCGGCCCTCAGCGCACAGTGGAACCATTCTACCACAATAAAAAAGGCCGGGCAACGCTCCCGATAAAAATTTACCGAAGCGGCGCTCCCCTCCCCATGGGGCAAAAGTGGCCGCCTGTTTTGACGCTTCATAGCGCATGTCTTCTGAATTCAACGAAGGGACGCGAACAAAGCCGAACCATGAAAACGCGCCGATGAAGCATGGCTTCTCAATGCCCTGATACAGGCTACAACACATTTTGCGCTGGCCGCTCGGGTGCGGAGCGTTGAATTTGCCGAAGGGGTCCCGCCATACCATAGCTTCCCTGCCCGCCGCATATTGCCTCTGAGAGCGCCCGATCTTCGGGGATTCAGGGCTGAATATGCGATGCAGGATGCCTCACGCTTTAGAGTGCGTTGGAAAATTCCTTAAAATGCCATTTCGGTGTCTTTTGCGGCATTTGGGCGCTCCGAATTCTTGACTTGGCTCTACAAAGCCTGCGAATTCTTCGCGAAAACCAGCGGAAAATCCCCTCCAAATTGCGGATATTTCCCCTTTCAAAGACACTCCAGGGCTATGGTTATATCAATTTTCCGGCAGCCGGTAATGCCGTGCCGAAGTATATTTGGGCATGGATCATATTCTTTCCTGAAGTGGAAACCTTCTCCGCCAGTG
>CAJFUU010000252.1 GCA_904420265.1 uncultured Clostridia bacterium | reverse complement strand
TTCTGATTCTGCTGGTGGGCGTAGGGCTTTTGCCGTACAGCGCGATACTCGTGCTGTTTATACTCTTTTCGCTGATGGCGCTGATAAACACCTATCTGGTCTATCCGGCCATTGCGCGCGAGGTGCTGGGCGAACGCGAGGAAAGCGCGGCAAACGCCGGCGCGGACGCTCCCAAGGAGGATGCGCCGGCGCGGGAATTGCGCTCCGCCAGCATTGAGGAACTTGTGTTTGACGAGGAAGAGAAGGACGGCGACCAGACATGAGCGCGATGAAACTGACCGCCGCGGGCGACGCGATGATCTTCCGCCGCCTGCCGGGCGCGTATGCGGGCTTTGAGGCGGTGCGCGATTTTATCGCCCGCGGGGATTTCCGCTTTTGCAATCTGGAAACCACGGTGCATCGCTATGAGACCTACGCCGCGGCCGTGAGCGGTGGAAGCTGGTTTTGCGCGCCTCCGGAGGTGCTGGAGGACATGCGCGCTTTCGGTTTCAACGCCCTGAGCGCGGCCAACAATCACGCCATGGATTATTCGCATGCCGGGCTTCTGAAAACGCTTTCCTATATTCGCGAAGCCGGGTTTGCCTGCGCCGGAACGGGCGCGACGCTGGCGGATGCCGCCGCGCCGGCCTATGTCGATACGCTTGCGGGCCGTTTTGCGCTGATCGGCGCCTGCTCCACCTTCCACGCGGACGCCATGGCGGGCGAGCAGACGCGTTCCATGCCCGGCCGGCCCGGGCTCAACGGCGTGCGCCATCACACCGTATATCGCCTTCCCGAAGCCCAACTGCGCGCCCTTCGGCAGATTGCCGACGATGTGATGATCAACGCCGCTGCGGACATCACCCGCGCCGAAGGCTATGCGCCGCCCCTGCCGGCAAACGAGGCGGCCTTTGGAGATTTGCGCTTTGAAGCGGCGCAGGAGCCCGGCCAGCATACCTGCGTAAACGAAACCGATATGTTGCGCGTGGAAAAGAGCATACGCGAAGCGCGCTTTATGGCCGACTATGTGGTGGTGGCCATGCATTCCCATGAGTTGCGCGCCCGCTCCAAGGAAGAGCCCGCCGCGTTTTACGAGCAGTTCGCCCGCCGCTGTATCGACGCGGGCGCGCACGCCGTGATCGGCACCGGCCCGCACCTGTTGCGGCCAATTGAGATTTACAAGGGCTGCCCCATCTTCTATTCGCTGGGCGATTTTGTTTTGCAGCTTGAAACCATCGCCCGCGCCCCGGCGGATATGTACGAAAAACAGGGCATGACCGGCGGCGAGGGGCTGGACGAACTGTTTGACGCCCGTTCGGGCGGCGGCAAGCGCGGCCTGTATTACAGCAAGGTCATGTTTGAAAGCGTCGTGCCCTTCTGGGAGGTGGAAAACGGCGTTTTGACGCGGCTGGAACTTCTGCCGGTGGAACTGGGCTTTGGCCAACCGCGTTCCACGGGCGGCTGGCCCCGGCCCAGGCATGACGGCGGCATCCTCGAACGGCTCGCGGCCATGAGCGAGCCCTACGGTACGAAAATCCGCGTGCGCGACGGCGTCGGCACGGTGGAATTATAAGGAGGATCGTATATGTATCTCACGGAGGACATGCTGGCCTACATACGGGAGAGTCAGGAGGAATTAAAGCAGCTCATCCGCGATTTGTGCGCCATCCCCGCGCCCTCGCACCACGAGGAAAAACGCGCCGCCTTTTGCCGGGACTGGTTTGTAAACGCCGGCTTCGAGGGCGTGTATATCGACGGGGCGCTCAACGTGATCTGCCCGTATGGGGACGCGGACGCCGCAGACCTGGTGGTTTTTATGGCGCATACCGACACGGTGTTTCCCGACCTGGAGCCCATGCCGATGCGCGAGGACGAACACAAAATGTATTGCCCGGGCGTGTGCGACGACACGGCCAACCTGGCCGCGATGATGATTTGCGCGCGCTATTTTTTGCGGCGCGGCCTGCGGGCGGACCAGGGCGTTTTGTTCGTGGCCAACGCCTGCGAAGAGGGGCTGGGGAACCTCAAGGGCAGCGGCGAAATTGTACGCGCCTTTGGCAACAGGATTCGGGAATTGATTTCCTTTGACGGCGGAACGCTCAACCGCATCGTGGACCGCGCGGTGGGCTCGCACCGCTACCGCGTGCGCGTGCGCACCGAAGGCGGCCATTCCTACGCGGCCTTTGGCAACCGCAACGCCATTCGCTATCTGGCGTCCATGATCGACACGCTCTACGCGGTCAAAGTACCGCAAAAGGATGGCTGCAAGACGACTTACAACGTCGGCGCCATTTCGGGCGGCACGTCGGTCAACACCATTGCGCAGCAGGCGGAAATGCTCTATGAATACCGCTCGGATGACCGCGAATGCCTGGAAAAAATGCGCCGCGTATTCGAAAGCGCCGTGGAAACCTATCGCGCCATGGGCATAGACGTGGAAGTGGAGCAGGTGGGCGACAGGCCCTGCGCCGGCAATGTGGATGCGAAGGCCCACGCGCAGCTGATTGCGCGGGCGGAAACGTCCATCCGGGAGGTCATCGGCCAGGAACCGGTGCGCCTGTCCGGCTCTACGGACTGCAACATTCCCCTTTCCGTGGGCATCCCCGCCATATGCCTGAGCGCTGTGGTCGGCTCGCGCATGCACACGAGGGAGGAAGAACTGGAGCTGGGCAGCCTCATCGACGGTTGCCGCCTGACAATGGATTTTATGGCGGGTTATTTTACCGCCTGAGTTTTGGCAAAAGCATATCTGTATCTGCAAGGCATCGGCTTGAACCGCTTGAAATTATTGGAGGATTCTGGCGATGGATGCGAAGAAAAAGCGGCACACCCATTGGAAGGTTGCGGCGGCCGCGTTTTTCGTCACCGCTGTTGTTCTGGGACTGGCAAACAATCTGTACAGTATTTTTATGATTCCCGTAACGACCGACCTGTCGGTTTCCCGCAGCGCCTTTTCAATGGCCCGCAGCGTCAACGGCGCGGTATTTATGGTAAGCAACGCCTGTTTCGCGGCGCTTTACAAGCGCTTTGGCTTTCGGCGCCCGGCTACGCTGGTAGCGATACTGACCGCGCTGGGCTACGTGGGCTATGCGCGGGCGCAGACGCTTTTGCCGTTTTATATTGGCGCCGTGCTTTTTGGCGTGGGCGAGGCGTTTTTGAACACAGCCGGCATCTCCCAACTGATTGGCAACTGGTTTTACAGCCACCGGGGCAAGGTGCTGGGCGTTGTGCTGGCCGCCAGCGGCCTGGGCGGCGCGGCGTTGAGCGTGGCGCTCAGCGCGGTGATTGAAAGTTCCGGCTGGCGAACGGCGTTTGATATTTCCGCGGCGCTTTTGTTTGTGTCGGCCGCGGTGGTCTTTTTGGTACTGCGCGACCATCCGCGCGAACACGGTCTGGAGCCGTACAGGGCGCTGGGTGTGGCTTTGCCAAGCGAGGGTTGCGTCGAGGAGGGCGACGCCTGGGACGGCGAGCCGATGACGCGCCTGGTCAGGCGGCCGTTTTTCTATTTGACAATGGCGGCCATGACGCTGTGCTCCGTCTGTATGTACGGCGCGTTTTCCACATTTGTGGTGCACGTGCAGGATCAGGGCCTCTCGACCTCCGTGGCGGCGGCGTGCAACAGCCTGCTGCTTTTGGGGCTGGCGGTGGCGAAAATTGTCGTAGGCGCGGTCTGCGATCGCGCCGCCGCACACAAAGCGGCGACATTCTGCCTGCTTTGCGGGGTGGCCAGCATTTTGTTGCTCGCAGGCACAACCACGGTGTGGCAGGCGGTTTTGGCGGCGGTGTTGTTGGCGTTCGGCCTGTGCATGGTTGGCATTGTGCAGCCGATGCTGACAATGGAGATGTTCGGAAAGAAGGCTTATACAAGCGCTCTGGGCGTTATGCTGGCGGTTACGTCGGGAGGCAACATTGCCGTCGCGCCCCTGGTCAATTTCGCCTACGACCGCACCGGCAGTTATTCGCACGTGCTGTTCGCGCTGGGTTTGGTGGCGGCAATCACGACAGGGCTGTTTTTGCTGGCGTTCCACATTGTCCGTTTGCTTCGCAGGCAGCAGGCGCGGCAGATGCAAAAAGCGTCCATGGAGGCCGGCGAACAGGCCTGAGCGGTATAAAAGAACGCCGGCGGATATATACGGAGGCATACAATGGATTTGAATTTTCTCAAAATTATTGACGAGAAACGGGAAATGCTGGACGGAATTGCGGATGAACTGTGGGAATTTGCCGAGACGGCTTATAAGGAATTCAAGTCTGCCGGGCGTCTTTGCCAGGCGTTGCGCGAGGAGGGTTTTCAGGTAGAAGAAGGTTTGGCCGGCATCCCTACGGCGTTTTGCGGCAAATACGGGACCGGCCGGCCGGTAATCGGCATACTGGGTGAATTTGACGCGCTGGAAGGTCTGGGCCAGGCGGCGGGCGTTGTCGAGAAGCGCCCCAATGGCCGCAAAAGCGGTCACGGTTGCGGCCACAACCTGTTGGGGACAGGCGCGCTGGGGGCGGCGCTGGCGGTAAAACGCTTTCTGGAAACCAGCGGCCACGCCGGCACGGTCGTCTACTTCGGCTGTCCCGCAGAGGAAGGCGGTTCGGGCAAGGCGTTTCTGGCGCGAGACGGCGCGTTTGACTGTCTGGACGCGGCGCTGTGCTGGCATCCGGACGAGGAAACGGGCGTGCGCACCAAACTTTCGCTGGCCAATTGCCTGGTTTTGTATAAGTTCGATGGCAAGGCCTCGCATGCGGGTTCGCATCCATATCTGGGCCGCAGCGCCCTGGACGCCGTGGAACTGATGAACGTTGGCGCGAATTACCTGCGCGAACACATGATTCCCGAGGCGCGCGTGCATTACGCCATTACCGATACGGGCGGCTGTTTCCCCAACGTGGTACAGGCCCACGCCGAAGTGTTGTATATGATTCGCGCCCCGCGAAACGACCAGGTGCGCGAATTGTACAAGCGCGTGTGCGACATCGCCGCCGGGGCCGCGCTGATGACCGGCGTGAAGGTGGAACACACGTTTTTGAAGGCGTGCTCCAACACCATTCTCAACGACGCCATGCAACAGGACCTCTATGAAAAAATGTTGCGCATCGGCGCGCCCGAAATTACGCCCGAGGACGAGGCTTTCGCAGCCGAAATGACGCGCTGCGCGCTGATGGATTTTCCCAAGGCGGACGTGGAACATCCGATTCATTGGGAGATCAAACCCTATGCCACGGGAGAGGAAACGCCCAATTTTTCCTCCACCGATGTCGGCGACGTAAGTTGGATATGCCCCACCGCGCAGGTCACGGCCGCGACTGTTGCCTATGGCACGCCTGGGCATTCCTGGCAGATGACGGCGCAGGGGAAAGCACCGCTGGCGCATAAGATGACGCGCTTCGCCGCCAAGGCGATGGCGGCGACGGCAGTGGAGCTGATGGTCAACGAAGACCTTTTGCAAAAAGCCAAAGACGAACATCGGCGCAGAGTGGGGAAGGAGGGCTATATCGCGCCCATCCCACAGGGCGTGCGCCCCACGCCGCTGGAGGACATTGGCGCACAGTAAATCCCCAAAACGCCGCTGGCGGACAAGAGCGGCCGTAGGCGCAACAGGGCGCGTTCGAGCAATCGGACGCGCCCATGCCTTGCAAAAATTGCCGAATGGCCGAAAGCGAAAACTTGCCTGGGGACGATAGTGGCAGATTTGCGCGCACGGGTGAGAGGCGGAAAAAACCCACATGGGCGAGACGGCGCGTGTCAGAACAAAATGCGGCGCTTGGGCCAATGAAAAGTCCACACGAGCGGGAGACGGCGCACCAGGATCAGAGCGCGGCGCTTGAATCAATGAAAAATCAAAGCGGCCGAGCAAAGCGCGTTTGGGTCAATGGAAGGCCGCTGGAAGGGCGTCGAAGCCGGTAGATAGCGTTTTTCACAGGGAGGGAAACTTTGCAGGCATGCTTCGTCCCAGCACAAGGAGGCTTGGGTTAGGGCGGCGCCAAGCTACGGCAGCAATTTTGGGATAATTCTATACTTTGCAGGGAAGAAGCAGCCATGCAAAACGCATTTTGGTCGATGGAAGGGCGTCGAGGCCAGTGGCCAGCATTTGCTCGCAGGAAAAGGAATCGGGCAAAACGCGTTTTGGCCCAAC
>CAJFUU010000251.1 GCA_904420265.1 uncultured Clostridia bacterium | reverse complement strand
GCCACCACCGGCACATTGATGCCGTGCTTGAGCAGGCGGAAGAGGAAGTTATAGAGTATGTTGTTGTCAAAGAACATCTGCGTGGTCAAAAACGCGCAGCCGCTGTCCACCTTTTTGCGGATGCCGTCGAGGTCGGCCTGCTTGTTGGGCGATTCCGGGTGCCCCTCGGGGTAGCAGGCGCCGCCCACGCAAAAGCCGCCGAAGCGGTTGATTTCTTCGATCAGGTCGCTGGCGTGGGCAAAATCCGCACAGGCGGGAGAGCCGTCGGCGGGCAAATCGCCGCGCAGGGCCAGTATGTTTTCCACACCCGCCTCCCGGAGCAGTTCCAGCGTGCGGCGGATTTCACGGCGGGGCGTAGAGACGCAGGTGACGTGCGCCAACGCGGTTACGCCGTTGTCCCTTTGCACGCAACGGGCGATTTCCACGGTGTGATCGCCGGTGGAGCCGCCCGCGCCGCAGGTGACGCTGATAAAGGAGGGGTGCAGCCGCGCGATTTCGGCGACGATGCGCTCGGTATCGCGCAGGGGCTTGCCCAGTTTGGGTGGAAAAAGTTCACAGGAAACCGTGACCCGGTCGCTTTTGATGATGTCCAGAACGCGCATGCGAAAACCTCCCCGCAGAGATGCATATATTGTATAATATTCCGCCGCAAAAAACAAGCGCCGCTTTGTGAATGGCTCGAAAAAACGCGCCGCTTTGTATAGACGCCTTGAACAAAGCCGGGAAATCTGCTACAATTTACGCGAAATGGAAAGGACGGGTGGGCATGGAAAAAATCACCAGCGTAAAAAATCCGCTGATTGCGCGCCTGCGCGCGCTCAAGGGCGCGAAAGCGCGGCGGGAAACGGGCCTGTTTCTCGTCGAGGGCGAGACGATGCTCATGGAGGCGCTTTGTTCAGGGCTTATGCCGCATGCGCTGCTCAGCGAAGAGGAAACGGCGCTTGCGGCGCGTTTTCCGGAGGCGCGGCTGGTGACGCGCGGCGTGCTCGAGGCCGTGTGCGATACCAAAACCCCGCAGGGCATGTGCGCCGCCTTTGAACTGCCCGGCCCGTGGAGTTTGGAAAACGCGCCGGACGCGTTGGTGGCGCTCGACGGCGTGCAGGATCCCGGCAATGTGGGCACCATCTGGCGCACGGCGGACGCGGCCGGTTTTGGCGGGTTGCTGCTGGGCGCGGGGTGCGCCGACCCATACAGCCCCAAGGTGCAGCGCGCGGCGATGGGTTCGGGCTTTCGCCTGCCCGCGATCGCCGCTGAACCGCTGGCTGAAGCGCTGCAAACGTTGCGCGCGCGCGGCTGGAAGGTGGCGGCGTCGGCGCTGGACGGCGCGGATTTTTACGCCCGGCCGCCGCTGGGCGGGCGCTTTATACTGGTCATCGGCAGCGAGGCGCATGGCATTTCCGACGCCGTGCGCGCCCAGGCCGACGCCTTGGTGAAGCTGCCCATGCGCGGCAAGGCCGAATCGCTCAACGCGGCGGTGGCGGCGGGGATCATGATGTATGAGATGATGCGGGAACGCTGAAATCTATTTGAAACGAAAAACGTGTTTTCGAGGTTTTTCCCGTCCGCTGCGGCGAAAAACCCGCAGGCCCGGCGGCGGAAAAGACGCCAAAAGCGCTTTCGTGCGGAGAAGGGGGTAAGGATAGAGCATATCTTTCGCTTGGGAAAAAAGGAGCGGCCTGCGCGAAACAGCGGCTCCGCGGCGCTTTGCCCGGCGAAGCAGTTTCTACCGATCGCCCTTGGGAAGCAGCCGCTTGAGAAGACGGCGCACGGAAAAAGCCGCCCGCGCCGCCTCCTTTTGCGCCGCTTCTTCAGGCGGATCATCCAAGACCCAGGGAAGGCGGATGGCCGCGACGGAAAGCGTGAAAGAATCGCCAGCCTGCTCGTTGGGCGGCGCAGCCTGCCAAAAACCTTCTGAGAGGAAGACCGTGCAGGGTTCCTGTGGTCGCAGGCGCAGGAAAGCAGCAAAAGACAGTCATTATCGGAGATATATTCCCGAAAATAGCGCTTCTCATAGCGAAAAGGCCGGCAATTTCGCAAAGAACCAAAGCCCTTTTCGCCAACCCGTCAAAAAATCTTCCGAAAGGGAAGGCTACGCAGAAAAACAGTGAAAGCCCGTTGTTATCGGGGATATGCGTTTCAAAAACAGTTCTTTCCACGGCGAAGAGTCGATAATTTTTTAAAAACAAATCTTCCCTCCGGCAACGCCGCTTAAAAGAGCGGTTTTGCCATTTTTTTGACTGTTTGAATCGCCGGGCTGTTCGTTCGGCGACAGGAAACCGTCATAGACGACGCTTACAGGCGGACGGTCGAGAAGGTCAATCTCATAGCCCATCGTCTCTATGCGGCCGCAGACGGTATAGTCCCCGGCGATATATTCGACGCAGCTTTCCGCGTCCACACGATGCTCATGGCCTCGTCGGGGCGGGCAATGTCCACGCCGAAGCCGCATAGGCGTTGAGTTCCAGCGGCTTTTCGCGGGCCTGCGCGCTGTGATTCCGGCAACTTGCACATTCGCAAAGGGAATGAGCCCTGTCATATGCCTGCGTCGTCGCGATGTCCACCGCAAAGATATGGCCGTTTTTGCATACCTTCGTCATATGGGACTTCCTCAAAAACGCTTCCGGCGGGCGCGTCATATCTCAAGCAGAGAACGCAGCGCTTCCGGCAAGGGCGCGTCAAAGGAAAACGCCGTTTCCGACCATTCCAGCGCCAGATGCGCCGAATGCAGCGCAAAGCGCCCGGGAAGGCGTTCTTCTTCCCGTCCGTAGAGAAAATCGCCCACGACGGGATGGCCAATGTGCGCCATGTGTACGCGGATCTGATGGGTGCGCCCCGTTTCCAGCTTCAGGCGCAAAAGCGTGCGGCCGTTGCCGCGCGAGACGGCGCGCGCGTGCGTAACAGAGGGCTTGCCGCGCGCAAAATCGACGACGCGGCGCACGCTGGCTTCCTCTGCCTTGGCAATCGGCGCGTTTATGGTAAATTCCCCGTCAATTTCGCCTTCCACAATCGCCAGATATTCCCGCACAAAGCCGCCCGTATGCAGTTGCCTTTGCAAGAGCTGACAGGCGTGGGCGTGTTTTGCCGCGCACATCAGGCCGCTGGTGCCCTTGTCCAGGCGGTTGAGAGGGCGAAAGACAAACTTCTCCCCAAAGCGCGCCGCCAGACGGTTTTCCAGCGTGCCGTTTTCCTGCCGCTGCGAGCACTGGCAAGGCAGGGGAGCGGGCTTATCGACAATGTAAAAATCGTCGTTTTCATAGACGATGTTGACCGGCAAAAATTCCGGCGCGACGGCGTGGACAGGCGCGTCTTCGGAAAGCGCGACCTCCACCACGTCTCCCGGTTTCAGCAAATGATTCGCCTGCGCCCGTTCGCCATTGACGCGCACGCCGCCGGACATTTTCAAGGCGGCAAACTGCGTATAGGACACGCCAAGATCGCCGCGCACAAAGTACTTCAACTTGCGCCCGGCGTCCTTTTCCTGTGCGGTTTTGCGCAGAATCGGCATGGCAAAATTCCTGAACGGCTGGTAGGCGTAGGGCCAGGAAGGCATAAGGCTTGCAGGGCAGGCTGAAAACCGTTTGCGGCGATAGAGAATCGCTGCCGGCGAACGGGTTCGGCGCCTTTGAAACGGTTAAAAGCAACCCTTCAGGGCAAGCTGTGCCGGCGATTTCCGCCAATCTGCTTTGGATGGTTTGAAAACCGGCAAGCGTCCCGGCGCGGCGAACCGGCAATTGTTTCTGTGCGACTCCTTTGCCGGAGGGAAAGGGGCGCCGCGGCCGCAACATTGCCAATATTTCAAATTGCCGCGCGCTTGCGCTGCAAACAAAGATTGGCAAGGAGCGCGAAATTCGCCGGGGTTTACGGTTTTACCCGTGCTTCCTGTTTCAACGAAGGGGGCTGCGGGCCGGTTTTTCGCTCCGGCGCGGTTTGGCCTGGGCGGCGCGGCGCTATCGCGCCTGCCTTCGCCCGTCGCGCCGGAGCGAAACCAACTCCGCTTTCAAAACGCGCATGCGTCATACGCGTGGAAAGGCGCGCCTGGCGGGGAATTGCTCCCCGCATGCGGCGTTATTCGCCCAAATCCACCTTGATCTTCAACGCCTCAAGCTGCTCGGGGTTGACGTCCGCCGGCGTCTCCATCATCAGGCAGTTCGCGCCCTGCGCCTTG
>CAJFUU010000250.1 GCA_904420265.1 uncultured Clostridia bacterium | reverse complement strand
TCGCGCGGCAACAACGTCTGGCCGAGCAAAACCCAACCGCCTATGGCCGCAAACACGCTTTCCAGGCAGAGAATCAGCGAGGCGACGGTCGGCTCGGTATACTTTTGCCCGGCGATTTGCAGCGTGTACCCCAACGCGCCGGAACACACGCCCACATACAGAAGGCTTGGCCAGCAGGCGAGCATATCCGCCAGGCGCACGGTTTCAGTGCACAGCGCCACCGCCAGCGCCAGTACGCCCGCCACGCCGAACTGTACACAACAAAGCCGCGGGGCGTTCAAATCGCCGGCAAGGCGGTCCACAGCCACGATATGTACGGCAAACACCAACGCGCAGGCAAGGGTGATCAGGTCGCCATAGCCAACGCTCAAATCCTCTTTCAGGCACAAAAGCGCCAGCCCCACCACGGAGAGCGCCACGCCAACCCACACCATTGGCGCGACGCGGCGGCGGAAAATAATGAGCCCCAACAGCGGAACGATGACGATATACAGGGCGGTAATAAACCCGCTTTTGGCCACGCTGGTGTGCGCCAGGCCAATCTGTTGCAGCGCCGTGGCCAGAAACATGAGAACGCCCAGGGGAACGCCCACTTTTATGTACGCGCGCGGCGGCGCGCTTTCCCGCGCGCCTTTCCCGCGGCTGGTGACAAGCGTAAACAGGCCCAGCGCTGCAAACGTAATCAGTGAGCGCGCCGCCGTGAACGCGAACGGCCCCATGTATTTTCCGCCCTCGCTCTGGGCTGAAAAGGCCATGCCCCAAATCAGTGCGGCCAGGGCCAGGTAGAAGCCGCCGCGCAGTTGCTTATTCATGGGAATCATCCTCGGTTTCCATTTCGCTTTCCAGGATTTCCAAAATCTTTTCGCGTCCAGTGCCGTCCTCGGAGGAATAGGGCACCACTTCCCAGGGCTGCACGGCCAGCGTGCGGCAAATGACGGGGATCAGCCGCCCGCGCGCCGCACGGGAAACCTTGTCCGCCTTGGTGGCTACGACGGTAAAGGGGATGTCATAATGCCGCAGGTATTCCACCATGGTTTGATCGTCCTGCGTGGGCGCGTGGCGGATGTCCACCAGATGCAGAACGCGCCGCAGGTGTTTCGAGCCCTCCAGATACCCCTCGATCATCGAGGCCCAGCGCTCGCGCTCGGTTTTGGGGGCGCGGGCAAAGCCGTAGCCGGGCAGGTCAACGAGCAAAAGCCGCTCGTTGACCGCAAAGAAGTTCACCAGGCGCGTTTTTCCCGGCTCGGAAGAGATGCGCGCCAGCTTCGAATTGCCCAGCAGGCTGTTGATCATGGAAGACTTGCCCACGTTGGATTTGCCCGCCATGGCCACTTCGGGAAGCCCCTGGCCCGGGAAAGGGCGCAGGCGATCCAGCGAAGTAACAAATTTTGCGCTGCGAATGGTCATCATACGGCCACCATCATTTCCCGACGCGCCGGCAGCACCAGGGCAATGGCGTCGTCCACGCCATCCAGGAAAGTAATGTGCAGCTTTTGCAGGATTCCAGCGTCGATTTTTTCCAGGTCGCGCTCGTTTTCGCGCGGCAGAAGTATATCCGTAATGCCCACGCGGTAGGCGGCCAGCAGCTTTTCGCGCACGCCGCCGATGGGCAACACGTCGCCAAGCAGCGTAATTTCGCCGGTCATGGCCACGTCCGCGCGCGCAGGAAGGCCGGCAACCGCCGAAAGCATGGCGCAGGCCAGCGCCACGCCCGCCGAGGGGCCGTCCTTGGGCACCGCGCCTTCGGGAACGTGCACGTGCAAATCGTGCTTCTCAAGGAAGTCCGCCGCCACGCCGTAATCGCGCAGGCGGGCGCGCACCACGCTGAGGGCAATCTGCGCCGATTCGCGCATGACTTCGCCCAGTTTGCCGGTCAGCTTGATTTCGCCCTTGCCGTCAAGCACGAGCGCTTCCACGGGCATCACCTCGCCGCCGACGCTGGTCCAGGCCAGGCCGTTGACGCGGCCGACGCGCGCCGCTCCGGCGCCGTTTCGATGCGAACCATGGGCCGCGCCCAACAGCGCGTGCAAATCCTCGGGCCCCACGCGCACGCAGGCAAGGGAGCTATCCTGCTGCAAAGCGAGCACTGCGCGGCGGCAAACGCGGGCGATGGCGCGCTCCAGTTCGCGCACGCCGGCTTCGCGCGTATAGTCTTCAATGATGGCGCGCAGCGCCTTGTCGCTCACCCTGAGCGCGGCGCGGTCCAAACCGTGGGTTTCGCGCTGCTTGGGCAGCAGATACTTTTTGGCGATCGCCACTTTTTCTTCCAGCGTATAGCTGGGCACCTCAATGACCTCCATGCGGTCGAGCAAAGCGCGGTCAATGGTATCGGTGGTGTTGGCCGTGGTAATGAACAGCACGTTCGAAAGGTCAAACGGGGCTTCGATATAATGGTCGCGGAAGGCGCTGTTTTGCGCCGGGTCAAGCGCCTCCAGAAGCGCCGCCGCCGGGTCCGAGCGCGCGTCGCGCGCCACTTTATCCACTTCGTCAAGCAGAAACACGGGGTCCATGGCGCCGCAGTGGCGGATGGCGGAAATCAGCCGTCCCGGCATCGCGCCGACATACGTGCGCCGGTGGCCGCGGATTTCGGCCTCGTCATGCACGCCGCCCAGCGACATCTGCGCGAACTTGCGCCCCAGGGCCCGGGCTACCGAGCGGGCGATGGACGTTTTGCCCACGCCGGGCGGGCCGACCAGGCAGAGGATGGGGCTTTTCAGGTCGCCCTTGCGCTGCAGAACGGCCAGGTATTCCAGCAGCCGGTCCTTGATTTCGCGCATGCCGTAGTGATCTTTATCCAGAACGCGGCGGGCGCGCTGCAGGTCAATTTTCCCGCCGGTTTTCACGCCCCAGGGCAGGTCGAGCATGGTTTCGATATAGGTTTCCAAAACGGCGCTTTCGGGCGCGTGTATGGATGTGCGCGCCAGGCGGGCCAACTCTTTTTCCGTGCGCTCGCGCGCCTCGCCGGCGATTTTGGAAACGCGAAGGCACTCGCGCAGGGCGCGCAACTCCTCGTCTTCGTCTTCGCCGAGTTCCTCCTGGATGACGTGGATTTGCTCGCGCAGGTAGTATTCATGGTTGGACTTGTCAATATTTTCGCGCACCTGGGCCTGGATTTTCTCCTGCAGGCGCGTGATTTTCAATTCGTTGCCGAGCATGACCAGCAGCGTTTCCATGCGCCGCTGCAGGGCCATGCACTCGAGCACAGCCTGTTTGTCCTCCACATTGTCCAGCAGGTTTGCCGCCACCACGTCGCACAACGCGTCGGCGCGCTTTTCGCCGCGAATCTGCTGGCGCAATTCGCTGGACATGCGCTCTGCGCGCGCCGCTTCCAGGCGGAAGGCGGCTTCGCGAATGGCGCGCATCATGGCCTTGCGCGCAAGCGTTTCTTCCTCGGAAGCGTCTTCAGGGCGCTGGTCAAGCACCATCACCTCGGCGCGCTGCATGTCGCCGCGCTCCTCCACGCCCAGCAAAATGGCGCGGCACTGGCCTTCCACCAGCACGCGCACGCTGTCGTCCGGCAGGCGCAACACCTGCTTGACGCCCACCACCGTGCCCACAGTATGCATGTCTTCCAAATGCGGCGATTCCACGCCCGCATCCCGCTGCGCCACGACAAAAAGGCGCTTATCGCCTTCCAGGGCGCTTTCCAGCGCTGCCACAGAACGGCTTCGCCCCAGGTCAAGGGTCAACACGGTGTTGGGGAAGGCAAGCAGCCCGCGCAGGGGCAAAAGCGGCAAAACGCCCGCATGGGCCTGATTTTCAATGGTCTTGCTCACGGTACACGTCCTTTGCGGTTGATACAATTATTATACAGACATACCGTTAAGAATCAAGAGGCGGCGCCATGGTGTTTTCTTGCTTCCCTGCCCAGAACTGGTGAAACGCGCGTTTTTTCCCCGAAAAAAAGGAAAAACGAACGGACTACGCTTGCAAATTTGGATGAAACTGACAAGTTTTGGGACGTTCCTTGTTCTTGCCAAAACCGGCCATATAGTGTATAATAGCGTTCATAAGCGAAGCAGGCGTTTTTGTTCATATGCTGCTTCAGGATTACGGATCGTTGCCCAAAGGCGGCGGAAAGGAATTTACAAATGGATTATGTAAGGATGGGGCAGAGAATCCGCAAGCAGCGGAAACTGATGGGATTGACACAAAAGGCCGCGGCGGAGAAGACGGGAATTTCCCTGCCGTTTTATGGACACATCGAGCGCGGTTCGCGCAAGGCCAGCCTGGAAACGCTGGTAAGCATCGCCAATGCTCTGGGCGTGTCCATGGACGCAATTTTGCAGGATTCGCTGGTGGTCACGCGCGGGCCGTTCCCCTCGGAGGCCTATCTCTCGGAGTACAGCCGCGCGCTTCTGAACGACATCGTCAACGTACTGCGGGAACACGACGCTCCCCAGGAGCCCTAAATGCAAACACGCCCGAAAACCTGCCGAATATGCAAATGCTCGCAGCACGAAACTTCTTTTACTATCTGTATCGCTCTTTTACGGCCGGCGTTTAAACGCCGGCCTTTTTGTTATGCCACAAAGACGTAGACGGCGCATTGGTCGCCCATGCAGGGCAATGCGCCCATGAAAGGAGATTCAGGCAGGAGGGACAGATGGAGAATACAAATTTGCGTTGGAGGAACGCACCCACGCTCCGGCAGGCCCGCTTGGGGGATGAAGCGCCGCCCACGGGGCAGCGCATGGAATGCCTGCGCGCCACGGCGCATCGCCTGAGAAGTTGCATTGCCGTTCACCGCGGGGGAGGGAAAAGCGATATTAACCCGGCGTCGTGACATTGCGGAAGGGTAGCGTTCCTCGGAGGCTATTGAGACTGTTTACAAAGACCTCGATAAACCGGGCAGGGTTGTTCTGCGTCGCTTCGTCTTCAATATTTCATACGCCCATGGTCGTTTGTCCGCTGCTCGTGCTGGCGGCATAACCGATGACAGCATTTCCTTCCACCAAAAAGCACTGCATATTTTTTCACCATGATATGCGTTACCCTTTTGGCTTTTCCCCGTTTTTGGAAAATGTTGCGGCTTTCGGACAGACTGTATTGCGTTCGCGAAGATTCCTGCCGCACGGGCGACGGGTCATTGCCTGGGCTTTTCGTGCCGTACAGGTCCTGGCAGATTTTTGTTTTTCCTGTTTCCGCCGTGTGGGCAAATAGAGGCAAACTCCGGTTCATTTTGCCCCAACAAGCGTATCCTGCAAAAACATCAAAACGCCCGCACAACGGTGCGGATGCACAGCGCATGACACGCATCGCGCTTATACACAGGGCAATGCGCCGCTGGCGTCCGGCGGGCAGGGGCCTATTGTGCAATTCGAATGACCAGCAGCGCACGTCACATACGCGCGGGCAAAACGACGCACTGTTAGCTTTGGCGCGGAGGGATTCAACAGCGCATGCACATGGAAGGAGCGGTGAGACGACGCAACGCGTTTGCACACAGAACAATACGCCGCCGGCATTCGCCAGACAAGAGATCTATAGCAATTCCAATGACCAACAGCGCGCGTCGCTTGCGCGCGCAAAACAACGCGCCGTTAGCTTTGGTACGGAGGGATTCAACAGCGCATATACATGGAAGGAGCAGTGAGGCAACGCATCGAACTTATATACACAGGGCAATGCGCCGCTGGTGTCCGGCGGGCGAGAGCCTATTGCAATTCCAATGACCAACAGTGCGCGTCGCTTGCGCGCGCAAAACGACGCGCCGTTGGTTTTGCCGCGAGGGATTCAACAGCGCATGCACATGGAAGGAGCGGTGAGGCGACGCATCGCGTTTGCACACAGAACAATGCGCCGCCGGCATTCGCCAGACAAGAGATCTATAGCAATTCCAATGACCCGCAGCGCGCGTCGTTTGCGCGGGCAAAACGACGCGCCGTTAGCTTTGGCGCGGAGGGCCTGCAAACAACGGCGCGTTGTCACAGCGCAGGATACGGGTCAGGGCTCCGCGCGCAAATCAACGAGATATTTTACCGCGCGGCGCGCGCGCAGGTCGGCATAAGCGCCGGCGATATTTTCCAAGGGCACCGGCGCATCCATGTCATAGAAAAGAGAAGCGTCCAACGCGCCCTCGCGAATGCGGCGGATGACCTCGTCATGCGTTTCCGGCTCGTCGTAGCCGTCGCAGTAGACGCGGAAACTGTGCGCGGCCAGGAAAGGGTTCAGGCCGTATTCGCGCCGCGCGTGCCAACCATACACTCCCAGACAGGCGTCCTGCTTGAAAAGAGGCAGAGCGAGATTCGCGTTTTGCGGGTAGCCGATGGCGTCGATCATGCGGTCGATGCCGTCGGGGAAAAGGGCGCGCAAACGCGCGGGAATATCCGCGGCGTGATAGTCGACGTATTCCTGCGCCCCGGCGCGGCGAAAGAGCGCCTCGCGCGCAGGACTGCCAAGCGACACCACACGCGCCCCGGCATAGACGCAGTGGCAGACAAACGCCAGCGCGTTCGCGCCCGAACCCGCCACGAGCACCTGCATGCCTTTTTCCACGCCGAAGCGTTGCGCGTAGCTGAGCGTTTCCCGCCAGGTAATGATCATCGGCGCAACGCGTTCGGGGATGTCGCCCGGCACGACTTTATTGACGCGCGCCTTTTGCCAAAGCCCTTCGTCCAGGCCGTCGCGCTGCATGGCTTGCCAATCCCGGGCCACGCCGTATTGGGCGAAACCGCCATGGATGGCGGAAACGGCTTGCGTTTCCGGCGCGCCCACGCGGGTAATGAGGTCGCCTACGGAAAAGGAGGTTACTTTTTCGCCCACGGCGACGACCCTCCCGACGCTTTCATGGCCAAGAATGCCCGGGTAGCGCAGCGCGCGTGGATGGCCATGGTCGATGATGCGCTGATCCGTACCGGCGCAGGTGGCGCCAAAACGCATGGCCACCAACGCCTCGTAGGGACCAAATTGCGGAACGGGCACTGAGCGCACCTCCAGCGTGCGCTCGGGCGTGACGACGGCGGCCAACATAGTATCCTTCATGGGGCTTTCCTCCTGCAATACAGATTGATTGATGGTTTCGCGGCGCGTTGCAGATTGCGCAAAACCTTCCGGCAGCGCTCTCTATCCGAACTCCGGTCCGTGCAAGGCGGCGTTCATGCGGATACGGGCAACGCCGTTACCGCCGCCGCTTCACTGGCGGATATTGAAGATTTCCTCTTCCGCGCGGACGATGCGCGTTGAAGATCGTGCAGAACCTTCCAGCAGTGCTCTCTATCCGAACTCCAGTCCGCGCG
>CAJFUU010000249.1 GCA_904420265.1 uncultured Clostridia bacterium | reverse complement strand
GCGGCGGTCTTTTCGTTGTAGTTGCCGGTGGCAATCTGCGTGACATAGCGGGGGTTGCCGTGCTCCAGGCGGGTAATCAGGCACACCTTGGAGTGCACCTTGAAACCCTCGAAGCCGTAAATCACCCGGCAACCGGCGCTCTCCAGGCGTTCGGACCAGTCGATGTTGTTTTGCTCGTCGAAGCGGGCGCGCAACTCAATCAGCGCCAGCACTTCCTTGCCGTTTTCGGCGGCGGTGCAGAGCAGGTCGATCAGCTTGGCATCTTTGGCCAGGCGATAAATGGTGATCTGGATGGAGGTGACGCTCGGATCGTTGGCGGCGCGGCGAATCAGGCGCAAAAACGGCTGCATGCTTTCGTAGGGATATGACAAAAGCACGTCCTGCCCGCGCGGGAAGTCAAACAGGCTGTTGCGCACAAGCTGGGGCTGGAAGGGGCGATAACACAGCGTGCGCTGCGCGTCTTCGTCCAGCTTCTGGCTAAGGCCGTATACGTAGTTCATCAAAAACGGCGCGTGGCTGACGTAGATTTGCGGCCGGGAAAGGCCAAGCTTTTCCGAAAGCGTGTCGAACAGGAACCCTTTGAGCGGGTGGGCGCATTCCAGACGCACGGGCGCCAGGCGGTTGCGCTGCTTGACCAGCTTCTTCATTTTTTCGCGGAAATCGCCGTTGGGGGCAAACTCTTCGTCTTCGGGGCTGATGTCGGCATTGCGGGTAACGCAGAAGATATTGCGTGAAAGCACCGGGTAGGCGGGGAAGGCCTCCTCGGCATAGCGGCTGACGATCTGCTCCAGATGCACATAGCGGATGCCCTTGCCGGGCAAAAACAGCACCAGCGGCAGCGCCGCGGGCATGGAAATCAGCCCGAGGATGGTGCGCTTTTTCTTTTGCAGTTCCACCGCCACATAGGGGGCCTTGTTGGCCACAAAGGGGAAGGGATGGTGGTCGTCCACAATCTGCGGCGAGAGCACCGGCAGGATGCATGAACGCCAGTAGTCATAGACAAATACAGCGTCTTCGCCTTCCAATTCGTCTATGTTCATATCTGCGATACCGTAGTTGCGCAGGGCGCTTTCCAGTTCGCGAAAATAGCGGTCGCGCTTTTTGTAGAGCGGTTCCACGGCATGATAGATCTTTTCAAGCTGTTGCGAAGGCGAAAGGCCGGTTTTGTTGTCAATTTGCGTGTCCCCATCCAGAGACATATCGTACAGGCTGCCCACGCGCACCATGAAAAACTCGTCGAGGTTGCTGGTGAAGATGGCGATGAATTTGAGCCGTTCGTAGAGCGGCACTTCGTCGGCGCACGCTTCCTCCAGCACGCGCTCGTTGAACTTCAGCCACGAAAGCTCGCGGTTTTGCGTATAGGAAAATCCTGCCGTCATGCAAATCCCCCTGGTTCTGTCTTTGGTAGCCGCGCCGGCCATATTTTTATTCTAGCACAGGCGGCGCGGCCAAATGTCTTGAGGTGGCAACACTTTTTCGAAGAAAATTTGACCGGAAAAAGGCATTGCGTCCCGCGAAAAACCGGCGGGAGAATTCCCGCCGTCGCGCGCATGGCCCGTCAGTCGCCGAAGCTGATGCCGATCAGTTTGGCGTGCTGGATAAGCTGATCGTCCGGCGAAACCTCTTTCAATTTGCCGGCCACTTCGCCCAGAGGCACCTTCTTGACTTTGCCGTTGATGATGCCCACCATGTAGCCGTATTGCTCCTTCAAAATCAGATTGGCCGCTTCCGCGCCCAGGCGCGTGGAAAGCACGCGGTCGTAAGGGCAGGGGCTGCCGCCGCGCTGCATGTGGCCCGGCACGGTGATGCGGATTTCGATGCCGGTCTTTTTCTCAATCTGCTCGGCCAATTCGTAGGAAACGGAGGGGTACTTGTAATCGCGCATCTTTTCCTTGAAATCCTTCTTGGAAAGCGCCGCGTCCTCCTTGGAGATGGCGCCTTCGGCCACGGCGAGAATGGTAAACCCCTTGCCCTGCGCCGTGCGGTGGTTGATGGCCGCGATGACCTTGTCGATGTCATAGGGAATTTCGGGAATGAGGATGATGTCCGCGCCGCCGGCAATGCCCGCGTGCAGCGTCAGCCAGCCCACTTTGTGGCCCATGATTTCCACCAGGAACACGCGGTTGTGCGAAGCGGCGGTGGTGTGTATGCAGTCGATGGCGTCGGTGGCGATGTCCACCGCGCTTTGGAAGCCGAACGTCATGTCGGTTCCGTAAATGTCGTTGTCGATGGTCTTGGGCAGGTGGATGATGTTCAGCCCTTCCTCGCGCAGAAGGTTGGCGGTTTTCTGCGTGCCGTTGCCGCCGAGGATGACCAGGCAGTCCAGGCGCAGTTTATAGTAGTTCTGCTTCATGGCCTCCACTTTGTCCAGACCCTTTTCATCCGGCACGCGCATCATCTTGAACGGCTGACGGGAGGTGCCCAGGATTGTTCCGCCCTTGGTGAGAATGCCGGAAAAATCGCGAGAAGTCAGCATGCGGTAATCGCCGTAAATCAAGCCTTTATAGCCGTCCATGAAGCCGTAGACTTCCAGTTCGGTCAGGTTGTGGCTCAGCCCTTTCACCACGCCGCGCATGGTGGCGTTGAGCGCCTGGCAATCGCCGCCGCTGGTCAAAAGTCCAATCCGTTTCATTCGGGGTCACGCTCCTCTCAAGATATGCGCATATGCCTTTTCAATACGTCTATTATACGGCATATGGATAAAATTCGCAACGTAAAAATAACAAACAGGGCTCGTTTTAACGAAAACTATACAAACTTTCCCCTGGAAACAAACAATCGACGGCCTTGCGATGTTCCATAGCGCCTCAGAAACTTCAGGGCGAGAGGGGACGCAGGCGCATTTGCTTCGCATGGCGCAGGTTCCTCGCCAGCGCCCGCCAGGACATGGGCCGTCCATGGCCGGGGTAGACGCGCTCTGGCCGCAGGCGGATAATCGCCTCCCAGGTCGCACAGAAATCCGCTTTGTCTTCCACCCAGATGGTAATTTTGTGCCGGCTGGGGAAGCCGTTCATGGCGGCGTCGCCGCAAAACAGGCTGCCGTCCGGCAACAGCAGGGAAATGGAATCCGCCGTATGTCCCGGCGTTTCCAAAATCTTTCCCCGCAGAGCCTTTTCCAATGCGCTTTGGTTTTCTTTTGTGACAGCTATAATTCTGCCTTCCAGGCCGCTTGCAAGCGAAGGGAAGCGGTGCTCGCCGCGGCCGAGGAACTTCATAAAGCGGCAAAAGCCCAGCGCCAGGCGGCCGGAACAGCCGCCCTCAAAGGAATTTTGTCCCCGCCGCAATCCCGGCAGCGCCGCGCCGTGCAAAACCACTTTGGCGTTCGGGGCGGCATGCAGCACGTCGTTGAGGAAGCCCGCATGGTCGTCGTGCGCATGGGTCAAAAACACCCAGGAAATGGCTTCCACCTCCACGCCCGCGCGCCGCAGCCGCCGCAAAAAGCGCGGAAAACCGCCGGAATATCCCGTATCGACCAGCACATAGCCATCGTCCGCCGGGTAGAGATAGGCGTTGACAATCCTGCCGCCCACATGGATGATTTGCATTGGCAAAAGCGCTCCTTTCATCCCCGCTTTGCGCAAACGCGCCGCGCGAACAAAATCCGCCCGCCCGGCGCGTGGCGCTGAGCGGACGGATGTCGGCCGGAAAGGGCTTATTCAGCCGCCTCCACGGTGAAGGTGGGCACGAAGCCGCGCTCGATGATGAGGTCGTAGACCTTCTGGGTGTAAACGCAGGTTTCCAGCGCCTGCACAAAGTCTGCCGCTTCGTTTTCGGGCTTGACGGCAAATACGTTGACGTAGGACTGGCCGGCCAGGCTGTCGGCGGTTTCGGCGTAGGCCGCGTCGGTGTTGGGGTTGAGTTCGGCCAGAGCGGCGTTGTTGCCGTTGATGACCGCGAAGGCCACGTCGCCCCGCAGGCCGGGGATCAGCTCGGCGTTGGCCTCATAGAATTCGAGGTTCAGGGGATTGAGGTCGCCGGTGATGTCGTCCGGGGTGACGGTGCTTTCCAAAGTGGTTCCCTCCGGCACGGAGATCAGGCCCGCGTCGGCCAGCAGCAGGAAGGCGCGCGTCATGTTGGTGGGGTCGTTGGGCACGGCGATGCTGTCGCCCTCGGCAATCTCGTCCAGCGTGGTCTTGGTGCCGGGATAGATGCCCATGGGCTCAAAGTGGGTGGGAATGACGGCGACGAGTTGCTCATCCTCAGACACGGAAGCGTTATAGCCGTCCAGATAGGGGATGTGCTGGAAGAAGTTGATCATGACGTCTCCGCCGGCGACGGCCGGGTTTTCGGTGACGTAGTCGGTAACCTCAATCAACTCCAGCTCATAGCCGGCGGCGGCAAGGTCTTCCTCAATCAGGCGGACGATTTCCGCGTGCGGGCTGGGCGTGGCGATGACCGAAAGCGTCTCGGCCATGGCGCAGCCGGTCAGGGCAAGCGCGAGCACGAGCAGGGCG
>CAJFUU010000248.1 GCA_904420265.1 uncultured Clostridia bacterium | reverse complement strand
GGTGTTATCCAATTGGAAACAGTTTTTATATCTACAGGCCGGAGGCAGAAATGATTTGCGAATTCGGCTTTGACGTGATGTGTGGTGGGAGTGACTTTGAAATCCTCGGTGGGGTGGTGGCTTTTTGTGATGACATCGAGGTTGTACCAGCGCCATATGCTCCAGAAGGCAAGGGCCGGTTGAGCGTGTGGTGTCCGAGCATAGGGGATTACGCCCGTGTCCAGGGTATAGCAACAATCTGCAACACAAATTTCAACAGCATGGGCATGCCCAAACGGTACTCCAAGAGAATATATCATTGTTGAAGAACACCCTTCTTGCAGAATTGTTGAAAATAGACAGCGTAGAAGACTATTATGCATTCGCAATAAAGCACGACTCCTTGCTTATGGGTACACAATATTTTCCGCCGATTCCTTTTCCGTCGCTTAGTGCATTTTTCTTGTGCATTCATGTGGGAAAGATTCGAGAGGCGGGAGCTGTTTATACCGCTTTGCTTCATCAGCATAACGAGGCGATTTTCAATATCAATGCATGTATGCGTCTTGAATCTACAAAAGAAATATATGAAAAATTCGACCGGCTTGATTATCCGAATACGATGCATGGAGGAGCGGAAAGATGGCTGGCGGAGATTGAAATTGTATGCAATTTGCTGCGCGAACGGCAAGAATTGTTGAAGGACGAGGTTTCTAAACGTATAGAGCGAAGCAGAAACGTGTGTGATTGGTTTCTTGCAGACAGACTCTCTTTTCCGTTGGATACTTGAGAAAAGTCAAAAGCAAAAACAGAAGCGTATTAGGCTCGAATAGAAGGCAACAGCCAGGTTACAACCTCGGCCCGGTCCGCCGAGTGTTTAGACTTACCCAAAGCCGGTTGCGCATATAACCGGCCAGGCAAACGCAAGGCAATAGTTGCTTGGGCGGGCCTCGACAGGGAAGCGGTGCGTTGGCTGTAACGGGTAAGCGCACGCCCCGAAGCGAATTTGCTTCGAGGCGTTTTTGCATATCGGCCGGATCGCTTAAGCGCTTTGCATGACTTCCGGCATTGTTTTGCGTTGCCCGCGAAATTCCATGTATAAGAGTATGCATGCAAGCAGCGCCGAAAGCAAGTCCGCAACCGGGGCGGCCCAGAGCATGCCTGTCACGCCGCCTTGCGCTGAGAACAGAAACAGGCCGGGAATGAAGAAAATAACGTCTCGCGAAAGGGAAAGCAGCGTCGATTTCACGGGCCGGCCAATGGCCTGCAAAAAGATGCTGGAGGCCTTCTGGATACACGTTAAAAGGATTCCCGCCAGGAAAATGCGGAAGCACAGCACGGCGTATTCATTGTAAAGCGCGCTTTCGCTGCCAAACAGGGCGATAACCGCCTGGGGGCAAAACTCAAACAAAAGCGTTGCCAGCGCGCCCACGATTATATTTGCCAGCAGGATCAGGCGCAGGGCTTGGCGGACGCGGGCATGGTTGCCAGCGCCATAATTGTAGCCCACAATTGGTTGGCCGCCCACGGAAATGCCCACCGAAATGGCGATGACGATGCTGAACACCTTCATGACAATGCCGACCACGCTCAGAGGGATGTCCGCGCCATAACGAGAGGCTGGGCCGAGCGCGACGATGATATTGTTGGCTACGGTCATAACCACAACGATGGCCGTTTGGATGATGAAGCTGGAAATGCCCAATGCCGCAATTCTGCGCACAATTCCGGCGCGAAGGCGGAAGCTGTCCCGCCGCAGCGCAAAGGACTTTGGCCGCCGGAAGTAAGCGATGGAGGCCTCGCAGGAAGCGACCTGGCCGATTACCGTGGCGATTGCCGCGCCGCGCACGCCTGCGTCAAACACAAAAATCGCTACGGGGTCGAGAATAAGATT
Source organism: uncultured Clostridia bacterium (assembly GCA_904420265.1). Classification (GTDB taxonomy): domain Bacteria; phylum Bacillota; class Clostridia; order Christensenellales; family Aristaeellaceae; genus Pullichristensenella. Next base: position 11,464 of record CAJFUU010000248.1, on the reverse strand, counting down.
GAGCACCGCGCCAAGAATGGTGGCAAACATCGAATATCCCGGAGATCCGTCGGCGCGGATGGCGGCGTTAAGCCCGGAAGCAACCGCATAAAAGGGAATGCCTATGAGAATTACATCGTAATACTCCCGAGCGTAGCCATAGCAAGCCTCCGTGACGCCGAACAGGCGCAGCAGCGGTTCGCGAAAAACCGCGCCCAGCGCCGTCAGCGCAAGGCCGGCAATGACAATCAGCACAATGCCGTTGCCAACGCTGCGATGGCCGCCCTGCGCGTCGCCGCGTCCCTGCGACAGGCTCAAAAGCGCTGCGCAGCCGTCGCCCGCCAACAAAGCCAGCGCAAGCGCCAGCACCGTGAAGGGATAGACGACGTTTGTGGCCGCGTTTCCCAGATACCCGACGCCCTGGCCGATAAAAATTTGATCCACAATGTTGTAAAGCGCGCTGACCAGCATGGACAAAACGCAGGGCAGGGAAAAGCGCCGCAAGAGTTTTCCCACTGGCTCTGAGGCCAGGTATGCGTTTGCCTCCTGTTTTTCCATGGACTCTCCTCCGAACATAAAAAATTGTGGCGCTCCAGCTGGATTTACGCTGGATCGCCACGCACTGTGTTCTTATTATTTATAGCACGCGTCTGTTCATGGGGCAAAGGGTGATTTGCACAAATATGCTGCGCTGAGCGACGGGAAAATGAAGGTTATGCGTTTCTCTGCGCCCTTTTGCCGGATGGAGCCGCAGCGCGGGCAAGCGCATGGTTTTTCGCGAACGCGCATGCGAAGAATCATAACTTGACAAAATAGAAAATACGAATATACTATGAAATTGAATTTGAAATTCAGATTGGAATGATAAATGCCATGCGCAAATTGATTTTGCTTTTGTTGGCGCTCTGCCTGCCCTTGTGCGGTTGCGCGGCCGGAGCGGAAGAGACGGAAATAAGCATTGTCGCCACGGATTTTCCCTGTTACGATCTGGCGCGGCAGGTAACCGGCGGAGAAGATGGGCTGACGCTGCTCATCCGTCCCGGCATGGACACGCACAGCTATGAACCCACGCCTGCCGACGCGCGCGCGGTATACGAGGCGGATGTGCTCATCTACATTGGCGGCGCCAGCGACGCCTGGGTAGAAGATATGCTTGCGGACGCGGAAAACGCCCGCCCCGTGCGGTTGATGGACAGCGTGGACGCGCTCGAGGAAGAGCACGAAGGCCACGATCATGCGGACATCTCTTACGACGAACACATCTGGACTTCGCCGGTCAATATGCGCGCCATGCTTCAAAGCGTCACGGAGGCGCTGTGCGAAGCCTGGCCGGAAAACGCCGAAACCTATCGCGCCAACGCAGCCGCGTACGATGCGCAACTGGCCGAACTGGACGAAACCTTCCGCGAACTGGTCGCCGGGGCGGCGCGCACGGAACTCGTCTTTGCGGACCGGTTTCCGTTTTTGTATTTTGCGCGTGAATACGGCTTGACCTACATCTCCGCTTTTTCCGGCTGTTCAGACGAGGTGCAGCCCAGCGTGCAGGCGGTGGCTTCCCTCATCGACGCGGTGGAAGAAGACGGCGTGCCGGTAATTTACGTCATTGAAATGTCCACGCAGGATGTGGCCCGGGCCGTGGCCGAACAGACCGGTGCGGAAATTGTGGAGATGCATTCCTGCCAAAGCGTCACCGGAGAGGAATTTGAGGCGGGGGAGACGTATCTTTCCCTGATGGCCCGCAATGTGGAGGCGCTCAGAAAGGGGCTTTACTGATGCGCGGTGAGTATCAGACCCGCCAAAAGCGGGAAATGACGCGCTTTTTGGCTGAACACGCCATGCAATGCTTTTCAGCGGAGGAACTGGCGCGGGCGATGGAGGCCGAAGGCGTGCGCGTGGGCCTGACCACGGCCTACCGCTTCTTGGAATCGCTTTGCCGCCAGCAGACCGCGCGCCGTTACCAGGACGCCCGGGGGCTCTTGCGCTATCAGTATCACGGCGGAGACGCGGATTGCGAGAAGCATTTTCACGTCATGTGTTCCCGTTGCGGCAACATGTTTCATGTCGATTGCGAAATGGTAAGCGAACTTTCCAGGCACCTTTACGCCGAGCACGGTTTCCGCGTAGACGCGCGCGAAAGCGTGCTGGTCGGGCTTTGCAGGGATTGTCAGAAGGGAGGGGATGGGCATGGCGCTGATGGAACTTCAGGACGTGACGGTGACCTTTGAGGGCCACGCGGCCGTGGAACACGTCAGCCTGAAAATTGAGCGCGGCGAGTATACGGTAATGCTCGGGCGCAACGGTTCGGGAAAATCCACGCTGATGCGCGCCATGCTCGGCCTGGTGCGTCCGAAAAGCGGACAGATTCTTCTCGGCGACGGCCTGCGCCGCGATCACATTGGCTATATGCCGCAAAAGACGCAGGCGCAGCGCGATTTCCCCGCCTCGGTAGAGGAAGTGGTGCGCTCGGGGCTGATCAACCGCATGGGGTTGCGCATGCGCTACTCTGCGGCGGAAAAGGAGCGGGCTGTGGAAAACATGCGTCTACTCGGCATTGACGGCCTGCGCAAAAAAGCCTATCCGACCCTCTCCGGCGGCCAGCAACAGCGCGTGCTTTTGGCGCGGGCGCTGTGCGCGGCAGATGATTTGCTCATGCTGGACGAGCCGGTGGCCGCCCTCGACCCCGAGGCCACGGAGGGGCTTTACGGCGTCATTCGCATGTTGCACCGCGAGCGGGGGATGGCAGTTTTGATGATCTCCCACGACGTACAGGCCGCTGTGCGCGATGCCGACCGCGTCGTCGTGCTCGACCGGGACGTGCGCTTCAATGGCACGCGCGAGCAGTATGCGCAGTGGAGGAAAGACAATGCTTGAAACCATGCTTTCTTATTTGCAGTATTCCTTCATGCAGCGCGCCCTGATCGTAGGGGCGCTGGTGAGCCTGTGCGCGGCGCTTTTGGGCGTCAGCCTGGTGCTCAAACGCTATTCGATGATTGGAGACGGCCTTTCCCACGTGGGCTTCTGCGCCCTGAGCGTGGCGGCGGCGGCAAACCTGGCGCCGCTGGCGGTGGCAATCCCGGTGGTCATGGCGGCGGCGTTTGTGCTTTTGCGCATCAATGAGCGCACGCGCGTGAAGGGCGACGCGGCCATCGCCATGTTTTCCACCACGGCGGTGGCTGTGGGCGTGATTGTCATTTCCATGACCAAGGGCATGGGCGAAGTCAGCGATTATATGTTCGGCAAAATACTTTCCCTCACGGATTCTGATGTCGCAATTTCCATTGCCCTGTGCGTGGCGGTGCTGGCGATTTTTGTGTTTCTCTATCATCGGGTGTTCGCCATCACCTTTGACGAGCCGTTTGCCCGCGCCACCGGCACGCGCGTGGGGGCGCTCAATACGCTCATCGCCGTGCTCACGGCGGTGACGATCGTCATTGGCATGCGCATGATGGGAACCATGCTCATCTCCAGCCTGATTATCTTCCCGCCGCTTACGGCCATGCGCGTATTTGGTCGTTTCCGCGATGTGGCCATTGGCGCGGGCGTGATTGCGGTGGTGTGTTTTCTGACAGGCATTCTTCTGAGCAGCTATTTTGAGCGCATGCCCGCCGGGGCCTGCGTTGTGGCGGTCAATGCCGTCATGTTTGCATTGTTTTCCGGCGTGGGCGCCGTGCTGCGCCGCCGCTAAAGGCGGTTTTGCAAAATTTTACATTCCGCCGCTTGCCAGACAGGGCGGGACGTGCTATAATATTCGGGCAAAGCAGAAGCGACCACTTCTCACCCGGCGGCATCGCCAGCGCGGGTTTCATCCTCCGACCATAGGTGCGGGGTTTTTTGAGAGTGGCGTTTCGCGCCGCTCATTTTTGTTGCGTTTTTCGAGACGAGGAAAACAGGAGGTGTATTTCCATTAACAACGATCTCATGATTAATGAGGAGATTCGCGACCGCGAAGTTCGCGTCGTCGATCAAAACGGCGCGCAACTGGGAATTATGTCCACGCATCAGGCGCTGCTTCTGGCTGAGGAACGCCAGCTCGATCTGGTTAAAATCGCTCCGCAGGCCCGGCCGCCGGTGTGCAAGCTGATGGACTACGGGAAGTACCGCTTTGAGCAGTCCAAGCGCGAGCGCGAGATTCGCAAAAATCAGAAGGTCATCACCATCAAGGAAGTGCGCCTGTCCGCCACGATTGAGGATCACGACGTGGATGTGAAGTTCAAAAACGCCGTGAAGTTCCTCAAAGACGGCAACAAGGTGAAGGTGACCATCCGCTTCCGCGGCCGCCAGATCACCCATTCGGAGATTGGGCGCGAGGTCATGCAGCAGTTTGCCGAGCGGATTAAGGAATACGGAAACGTAGAGCGCGCCCCGCTGATCGAAGGCCGCAACATGACAATGCTCATCGCTCCGCGCGAACAAAACTAGTTCGCGCGCCCCGCAAAACGAGAGGAGGAACTTCCCATGCCCAAACTCAAGACACACAAGGGCGCGGCCAAGCGCTTCAACCTCACCAAGACCGGTAAGGTCAAGCGCGCCCAGGCCTTCAAGCGCCATATACTGACCAAGAAGCCCACCAAGCGCACCCGCAACCTGCGCAAGGCGGCCTACTTGACCGGCGGCGTCAGCAAGACCATGAAAAAGCTCATCCCCTACAAGTAAGGAGGCGAATGAAAAATGGCAAGAGTCAAGAGGGCTGTCAACGCCCTGAAAAAGCGTCGCAAGGTTATGAGGCTGGCCAAGGGTTACTTTGGCGCCAAGAGCAAGCAGTATCGCGCCGCGAGCGAGCAGGTTCGCCGTTCGCTTCGCTATGCATATATCGGCCGTAAGCTGAAAAAGCGCGACTTCCGCCGTTTGTGGATTGCCCGCATCAACGCGGCTGCGCGCATGAACGGTTTGAGCTATTCGCGCCTGATCAACGGCCTGAAGGTCGCTGGCGTGGACATCAACCGCAAGGTGCTTTCCGAGTTGGCCATCAGCGATCCCGCCGCGTTCACGGCCCTGGCCGAAAAAGCCAAGCAGGCTGTCAAATAAGCGCGAAGCACACATGGAAGCGGCCTCAAATGGGGCCGCTTCAGAGCGCTGACAAAGTCTGCAAACGCAAAGCTACCCGGATAAGAAGGAAAACCGGGGGCAATTTTAGCTTCCTGCGTCGGTTGCACATGCAGTCTGCGGTCACTTGCGTTCAGGTAAGATCCCTTACCTGTAAGTTTGCTTCCTTGGCTTGCAGGCTTTCTCGTTACTCTGGCAGTCTGTTGACGTTGTCAACATCCTGAAGCGGCCCCCAAAGGGGCCGCTTCAGTTTGTCAAAAAACTTTCCGGGGAGGAAGCGCGCGCAGTGTTCCCATGGCGGCAACCGCAGAAAAGTAGTAAAGAATCCGCCATTATCGGGATATAGTCCCCAAACGGCGTTTCGCATGGCGAAAAGATCGACAGCTTTGCAGGAAACCAAAGCCCTTTTGCGTTTCAATTGTCCCCGGCGGCAGGTTGAACCGCCTTCAGGTTTTCAAACCGGCCAAGGCCGACCAGTTTTGACGATTGGGAAAACCGGCAAAGTCGCCTCGTGTACGGCGGGGACGAAACGATTTTTGCGCCGTAAAATCATTTTCCAGGGCAAAAATCGCTTCCATGCAGTTTCCGCGCCCGGAAATCCGCAGCATTTCAGCAGGAGCTGGTGGGGTGGAGGGAGGCGCAGAATTCGCAAGATGCTGCGCTTTCGCCCAAGGCGAACTGTCACGCTTCTAATTGAAAATTTGAGACTCGGTACCCGGCGGGGGGTTGTTTCCCCGTGCAGCCCCCAGATTGTCCAAAAACCTTCCGGGAAGGAAAGCTGCGCAAAACTTCTTTGGCCACAGCAGCGGAAAACGGTCAGTATCGGGGATATGGCCTCGAAAACGGCCTTCCCCCGACGGAAGCGCTGGTAATTTCGCAAAAACCGAAGCCCTTCCGCCAGGCAGTCCTCCTTAAGAAAGCAGTTTTGCCGTTTTTGACAGCCTGAGCAGCCCCAAACGAGGCTGCTTTTTGTATATGGGTACCGCGCAAGGGAGGAAAGGGAGGACTTCTTTTGCGAGAATGAAGGCGCGGTTTTCGGAGAGCGTGCATGCGAGGCGCAGCTGAAAAATGTTGTTGGGGTACAAATATAGGGAGAGCCACGTGCCGGGGCCGTCATAGACGTGTGCAGATCATATTGGAAGCAGAATGAGAAGAGGGGCCTGTTGATTGGCAGACGCAGAGGAGAGGGAATGCCGGAGCCAAGTGGAGTATGAAAACCGTTGCGGAATGCAATTGCCGCCCCTTGGAGGAGAAAAAGTTGGTGAAAGCTGAAAGGCGGCATCCCCGCAAGGCGGGCAAAGGAGACGACCATTGCAGGGCGCGGCGGTGCGGCCGCACGAGCAGATGCCATGGCACTGGCGGCATTGTGAAACGCCTCGCCTGTCCCGGGCCGACTGGGGATTCTTGACAGCGCTCACGAGCGCAGGTATAATAAAATATGCAGGGAGGTGTGCGCCATGCATCAGGCAACGGAGCGGGTCTACGAGGCGCTTTTGCGCAAGGAGATCAAGTGCAGGATTCGGGAGACAGACAAAACATCCTTGGTCGAGGTTACCTTCAATGGCAAGACCTTTCCCACGGCGACGTTTTTCTTTATCTCCAATTCCGAGGGCAATGATGTCGCCATCCGTGCGGTGAACGTGGTCAAATTCCCCCAGGAGCGGCTGGGAAAACTTCTTGAGGCCTGCAATGACGTCAACCGCAGGTATCGCTTTGTGAAATTCGTGGTAGATGCCAAAAATTATGCCGTCAACATTGAAATGGACATTCCCAGCCGCTGTGAAGACGTGGGCGAAGTGGCGGGGGAGCTGCTCGTTCGCGCGGTGAGCGTTCTGGACGCCATCTACCCGCAACTGATGCAGGCGGCGTGGGCTTAATGATGGACAGGCAGCTTGTTGTGCTCAATCCCCGTGCCGGCAGGTGTCAGGCTGCGCGGCGCATTGCGGAACTTTTGCCGGTTTTGGAGACGGACGGCGTGACGGCGGAACTTCTGGAGACCTCTGCCGCAGGCGACGCGCGGCAAACGGTTGCGAAGCGCGCGGGCGAATTTGCGCGCGTGGTGTGTATCGGCGGCGACGGCACGCTCAACGAGGTCATTTCCGGCATGCTCGACGCAGGGACGGACGTGCCCATCGGCTATGTGCCCGCCGGATCCACCAACGACCTTGCCGCCAGCCACGGCCTTTCGCGCGATATTTTGCAGGCTGCACGCGACGTAGTGCAGGGGGTGGCCGCGCCCATCGACGTGGGGCTGTTCAACGGCCGCTGTTTTGTCTACACGGCCTCATTTGGCGTATTTACCCGCGCCTCTTATGCGGCGCCGCAGGCGGTTAAAAACGCTGTAGGGCATCTGGCTTATATCTTTGAAGGCATGAAAGACCTGACGCATATCGCTCCCTATACCGTTACGGTCGAGGCGGAGGGGGTGCGCTTTTCCGGCGATTGTATCTTTGGCATGGCGGGCAATTCCACTTCCATGGGCGGCGTGCTCAAACTGGATCCCGAACAGGTGGATTTGCATGACGGCAAGTTTGAGGTCATCCTTGTGCGCAAGCCAAAGCACATCGGCCAGCTTATTTCCGCCGCCGTGGCCCTGCAAAGCCAGCGATATGACCATGAACTTCTCTGTTTTTTCAAAGCAGACAGCCTGCGCATTGCCGCTCCAGCAAACATGGATTGGACGCTGGACGGCGAGTTCCAGCCGGGAGCGGCGGAAATTGAAATCAAAAACCTCCACAACGCAGTGCGGCTCATCCTCCCGCGCGTATAGCGCCACTGTTTCTTCGTCGAAAAGCCGCGTTGCGCATTCGCGCCGCGCGTTTTTTGGCGCTTTTGTCGATCCCTATCTGCGCCATGATGCGGCATGCCGCCGGCATGGCGCAGATTGTCCAAAACTCCTTTTTTAGAGCTGCCCCTTCGGAATATTCCCGAGAAGCGTGGATTTGTAGATGGGCGTAAGGCTGCGCGTGCCGAACGCACCGCGCTTGTTCCCAATATTTGATAAACCCATATGCTCCATATATGTGCAGGGGGAAAATTCCTTCATGTTCAATTTGCACGCCGGTGTGTACGCCGCGAGGATACGGCCCTGACTGTAGGTATCATTTTCCAGCCGCCGGCAGAGAGGATGGGCGAAGGATGCAACGCCTCAAACAGCCTTTATTTTTTCGGTCGCCTCCAATTCCAAGGGAACCTCTTTCCATGGGGAGCAGTGATGCGCCGCCCAAAGCGCAAAATGAGATCGTCGCGCAGCGAGCGCACGGCGACGATGGCATACCAGACCGCAGGGGCAAGGCCGGTGACCAGCGCACACAGCAGCCACAGCAAAGCTTCTTCAGAAGCAATACCTTGACCGCAAAGAGCGCACTGCTGTAGAAACGAAGAGAACAACGCCTGGAGATTACCCCAATTATCATTTGATCTTGGGAAATCGGGAATGCAAAGGGTTTTCAACTTCTTCCCCAGTGATAAAAAAACGCCTGTGCTCGTGCGTATATGTATATCCTCCCGATTGCGGCGGTGCAAAAGCCAATGGTGTCCCAGAAGCGGTTTTGCGCCTGCAAAAACGTCAAAATGCAGAAGGCGCAAATACCGGCAAGGATTCCGACAGGCGTTTTGGCATGCCACGGCAACGGTTCAATAGGATCGTCCTGCCGCACTTTTGCAGATATAGGTCGCGCCGCAGACAAGGGGCGCTTTCAAAAATTTTTTGGATCGATACTTACGCCATGCAGGAAATCTCGGAATCTCTCCATACGTATGCGAGCATCGGATGCCTTCTTCCCAAGCCAACGGCCCCGCTCAAACGGAGCGGGGCCGTAGAGCGCAGGCAAAGCCTGCAAACGCAAAAATTGCCCAGATAAGAAGGAAAACAGGGGGTAATTTTTGCTTCTGCGTCAGCTGTACTTGCAGCCTGCGGTTACTTACGTTCAGGTAAGTTTCCTTGGCCCGCAGGCTTTCCCAGCACTCATTCAATATGGTGACTTTGTCAACACCCTGACGGCCCCGCTCGAATGGAGCGGAGCCGCTTCTTTACCAACCGCCGTCAGCGGCTGCCCTTGTCGTAGGGGATGCCTTCGGCTTTGGGGGCGCGGGACTTCTTTGAGGTCAGCACCAGCACAATCATGGTGACAATGTAGGGGAGCATCAGGTAGATATACTCGCTGGATTTCATGCCTTCGAAATCCGGCAGGAATGGTATGCTTCCCGAATAAGAACCGAGAATTTTGAAAAAGGCGAAAAACAGCGAAGCGCCGAGAATGTTCAGCGGTTTCCAGTTGCCGAAAATCATCACCGCCAAAGCAAGGAAGCCATAGCCCGCCACTTGGCTTTGAAAGCCGGAGCCGGCGGCAACCGTGAAAGCCAAGCCGCCGATACCGCCCAGCATGCCGGAGATAAACACGCCGATATAACGCATTTTGTATACGTTGATGCCGACGCTGTCCGCAGCCTGAGGATGTTCGCCGCAGGCGCGCAGGCGCAGCCCCAGCCGCGTCTTATAGAGGATGACAACCGAGGCGATGAGCAGCAGGATAGCGATGGGCGTGGTCAGGTAGAGGCTTTTGAAAATCAGGCGGTTAAAAAACACTTCCTGCGAGGCCTCGCTGGTGATGCGCACCCACTTGGGAATGGCGATGGTGGTCTGCCCCTGTCCCTGGATGGCCCAGGTGAGCACAATGGCGAACGCCGGCGCAAGCATGTTCAGCGCCGTGCCGCCAATCGTCTGGTTGGCCTTGAGATGCACCGAGGCAAAGGCCAGCAGCATGGAAAACACTGCGCCGGACAGCGCCGCCACCAGTATGGCGAGAAAGACCGCCAGTTGCGGATGCAATTCGCCCCAGCCGTTTAAATCCATCGCGCGCAAAAACAAGCAACTCAAGAGCGCGCCGATGATCATAATGCCTTCCAGGGCAATGTTGATGATGCCGCTGCGCTCAGAGAACATGCCGCCCAGAGCCACCAGCAGAAGCGGCACCGCAAACAGGATGGTGGAACTTAGAATATCCGCGAAAATGAGCATCAATCTTCCTCCTTCCTGAGGGCGGTTTCATCGTGCCTGCGGTTGAGCAAGCGGCCAATGCCGCCCTGCACCAGCAGCGCGAAGGCGCTCAGGTAGATGATGGCCGCGATGATGATGTCGATAATCTCCTTGGCAAACTCAGGCTGCAGCGATTCGCCGCCTACCTGTATATAGGAGATGAACAGCGAAGAGAAAATTGTGCCGATGGGGTGCGATGAAGCCAACAGCGCCACGGGGATGCCGTTGAAGCCCATGTTTACCAGCGTTTTGACGATGGTAAACTGCGCCGTACCGCTCAGGTAGTAAATCGCCCCGCCGATGCCCGCGAACGCGCCGGAAATGGCCATGGAAAGCACGATATTGCGCTTGTCGTTGATGCCGGCGTATAAGCTGGCGTTGCGGTTGTAGCCGCAGGCCTTCAATTCGTAGCCAAACGTGGTTTTGGAAAGTATGACCCAGGCAATCAATGCGAAGATTATGGCAATAAAAATGCCAATGTTCATGTAATTGCCAAAAACCGCGTCCAGCCCCAGCTTGGGCAGCGCCGCCGCAGGGTTGGCGTCTGCCAGGCGCGCCGTGCGGTCCCGGGCAACCTGCCCCCAGGCGTTGGCCAGCATTATCGGCATGTTGTTGATGGCCAGATTGACCGCGAACAGGCCGATCCAGTTAAACATAATTGCGGAAATGACCTCGTTGACGTTGAAATACGCCTTGAAGATGCCGGGGATCGCGCCCCAGAGCGCGCCGCCGATCATGCCCGCAAGTATGGCCACGTACCAGGGAAGCTGGAATTGTATGCCCACCGTCAGGGCGAAAAACGCGCCCACGGTATACTGCCCCGAAGCGCCGATGTTGAAAAGCCCCGTCTTAAAAGCGAAGCCCACGGAAAGGCCGGTCATCAAAAGCGGGGCGGCGGTGTAGAGCACCTTGCCCAATTTGGACATGTCGCGCGCGCCGCTGAGCAGCATGTCTTCCAGACCGCCGATGGCGTGCGCCGGATTGAAGACGAGCAACAGTATAAAGCCCAACAAAAGTCCCGCCAGTATGGAGGCAAGCGACCCCAGCAGGCTCAACGTGCCGCGCTTTCGCAAAAACTTTCTCATTTGGCCGCCCTCCCATCCTGGCGCTTTGCGCCCGCCATGTAAAGGCCGAGTTCCTGTACGCTGGTCTGGGCGGGATCAAACTCGCCGACGATACGCCCTTCGTACATGACCAGTATACGGTCGGAGAGATTCATCACCTCGTCCAGTTCCAGAGACACCAGCAATACCGCCTTGCCGGCATCGCGCTCGCGCACAATCTGCTTGTGGATGTACTCGATTGCGCCTACGTCCAAACCGCGCGTGGGCTGTACGGCCACCAGCAAGCTGGATTCCTTGTCGAGTTCGCGGGCGACGATGGCCTTTTGCTGATTGCCGCCGG
>CAJFUU010000247.1 GCA_904420265.1 uncultured Clostridia bacterium | reverse complement strand
CTCCGAGGTGATGAACAGAACGTTCTTGCGCGGGTCGTTTTTCTGGATGTAGTTGCCAATGGCGTTCATCAGGTGCGTCTTGCCAAGCCCCACGCCGCCGTAGATGAACAGGGGGTTGTAGGCGCCGCTGGGATCGTCGGCCACCGCCAGCGCCGCCGCGTGGGCGAAGGAATTGGAATTGCCCACCACGAAGTTTTCAAACGTGTACTTCGGGTTGAGCATGGTTTTTTCCATTTCCCGATACTGGTTCTTGATCTCCTCCGGGGTGAGGATGCGTATGTCATAGGCGCGGCCAAACGTCGCCCCCAGCACGTTGGAAAGCGTCTGGAAATGGCGCGCGCGCAGCTGCTCCACCACCATGGCGTTCGGCGCTTCGATGATGATGGCTTCCTCCGTGACGGCAAAGAGCTTCAGGGACGAAAAAAAAGTGCTGAAAATGGCCGTGGTCACGTCGCTTTTGAACATGGCGATGGCCTTTTCAAACGCCGCGAGCTGCTCCTCTGTATAGTGCATCTTCCGAGCCTCCGTAAGCAGTAAAAAAGTTTTCCACAATTTCTACACAACTGTGGAAACAATGACGATTTTGAACTGAATACATTATAGCATATACCGCGACTGACATTCAAGACGCGATGAAAATTTTCTTGTTGACAAACAGTGGAAAGGCGGTGGAAAATGTGTTGACAATATGACGAGAATTCAACGCTTTTTCCGCGCGGCCCGATTTGGTTGCAATGCTTACGTTCGGCCTGTATAATATAGGATGCGCCGCAATGCCCATTTTGGCCCCGCGAGGTGGGCGGGCGGCGGCTTTGGAGGGAAATCATGGCAAAAAAGAAGCCTGCTGTTGTCGAAAAAAGGTCGAAAGGGCCGTACATGGCGGTTGCCGCCGGCGTGTGCTTCGCGCTGGCGCTGTTGTGTTTGCTGGTGTTCATCTTTGCCGGGAGCGTGCCGCAGCTTTCCGGTCTTTCCGGCGCGCTGCGCGGCCTGGGCGGCGATCTGCGCTTTGTTCTGCCGCTGGCGTTTGTCTGGTTCGGCATCTCCTTTGCCGGGGCGGCGCGCGGCAAGCGCCTCGGTGTTTTGCACGCGCTGGCGGACGTGCTGATCGTGCTTTTGTTCTACGCCGCCCTGCACATGTTCTGGGCGGACTATGTCAACGAAAACGGCTATCACGTGCAGGCCGCCCTCGGCTACGGCGATTTTCTCAAGAAGTCCTATGACTTCGGCGTGGGCGGCGGCGCGTTGGGCGCGCTGCTGGGCGGCTTTGCCTACATGCATCTGGGCAAGTGGCTGGGCTTTTTCGCCCTGCTTCTGCTGCTGCTGGGCTGCCTGGCCCTCAACGGCTATCTGGGCAGGTGGGTGCGCTTTGTCCGCGTCCGTCTGGAGGACGGCCGCATCGCCCGGCAGGAGGAGGAACGCCGCCGCCGCGAAGAGGATGCCGACAGGAATTTTGAACTCGACCGCCGCACGATGCTGCGCGCGGAGGAGATGATCCCGCAAACGCCGCGCCGCGCGCGTCCGCACGCCCCGGAGACGCCGGTGGAAGCGCGCCGCCGCGCCGCCGACGAACCGGCTTCGCCCATGGACGCGCCGCGCCGCCATCCGCGCGCCGGCGTGGAAGCCCCGGCGGAAGCCGCGCCGCGCCGCCGCGCCCGCACGGACGCGCCGGTTTCGCCCATGGAGGCGCGCTCCCGCCGCCAGACGGCCGGGGCCGACGCCGCGGCGGAGGAAGCCCCCGCGCCGCGGCCGAAGAAGCGCGTCAAGACCGCGCCGCGCATCTACAACGAGACGGTGGAAGACGGTTCCGCCCCCGCGGGCGAGGACGCCTTCGGCCCCGTGGTGCGCGTAGGCGGCGCAGTGCCGGCGGCGCACGGCAAAAAGGCGGAAAAGCCGGTCAAGGCCGAAGCGCAGGAGGCGGAGAAGGACGTCTGGGCGCATCCGGCAAAAGAAGAAGTCACCGAACAGACTACCTTTGCCGAAGATCTGACCATCGAGCCGGACGAATACGAACTGCCGGACGACGAGGCCCCCTTCGACGTGCCGCCGGCGGGCAAAAAGCCTCTGCCCAAATTCAAGAAGGGCGCTCCCGCGCTAGAGGAGGACGACGAGGAGGCCTACGCCTATCCGCCCATCGACCTGCTTGCCCACGGCAGCGCTCCCGACCGCCACGAAAGCGACCAGAGCGACATGGAAAAGGCGCAGCTTTTGGGCGACACGCTGCGCTCCTTCGGCATCGAGACGCGCCTGACCGGCATCGCCCACGGCCCGGCGGTGACGCGCTTTGAACTGCAGCCCGCGCCGGGCGTGAAGGTGAGCCGCATTACCTCGCTTTCCGACGACATTGCCTTGAACCTCGCTGCCGAGCGCGTGCGCATCGAGGCGCCCATCCCCGGCAAGGCCGCCGTGGGCGTGGAAGTGCCCAACGACAAGGTGGAAACCGTCTCCCTGCGCGACGTATTGGAAAGTTCCGAGGCCCGCCGCCATCCCTCTCGCCTGGCCGTGGGCTTGGGCAAGGACAACTCCGGCCGCTATATCGTCGCCGACATCGCCAAGATGCCGCACGTGCTCATCGCCGGCCAGACCGGTTCGGGCAAGAGCGTGTGCATCAACGCCATCATCGTCTCCATCCTCTACCGGGCCACGCCGGACGAGGTAAAGCTCATACTCATCGACCCCAAGGTGGTGGAACTTTCCGTTTACAACGGCATTCCCCACCTGATCGCCCCGGTGGTGACAGACCCCAAGAAGGCCGCCAGCGCCCTGGATTGGGCCGTGGCGGAGATGTCCTCGCGCTACAAGAAGTTCGCCGACCGCGGCGTGCGCGACATCAAGGGTTTCAACAAGGCTCTGAAAGAGGACGAAAAGCCCATGCCGCAAATCGTCATTATCATCGACGAGCTGGCCGACCTGATGATGGTCGCCCCCGGCGAGGTGGAGGACAGCATTTGCCGCCTGGCGCAGCTCGCCCGCGCGGCAGGCATGCATTTGGTCATCGCCACGCAGCGGCCGTCGGTGAACGTCATTACCGGCATCATCAAGGCCAATATCCCCACCCGCATCGCCTTTTCCGTGGCTTCGCAAGTGGACAGCCGCACCATGATCGACCACGGCGGCGCGGAAAAGCTGCTTGGCAACGGCGATATGCTGTTTGTGCCCTCGGGCATCAACAAGCCCATGCGCGTGCAGGGCGCCTGGGTGAGCGACCAGGAGGTGCACGCCGTTACCGAATACATCAAGCAGCGCCATGAGACGACCTACGACGAGGACGTAGTGGAGAAAATCAACCAGTCGGTCATGTCCGACGCAGAAAAGGAAGAGGCCGCCGAGGAATACGACCCGAGGCTTCCGGAGGCGGTGGAAATCGTCATCGAGGCCGGACAGGCCAGCATTTCCATGTTGCAAAGGCGCATGCGCGTGGGCTATGCCCGCGCCGGACGCTTGATTGACGACATGGCCCAGCGGGGCATCGTTTCCGAGGCGGACGGCGCCAAGCCGCGTTCGGTGCTGATTACCCGCGAGCAATTCCAGCAGATGTTTGACGAGGGAGAGGAACAATGAAAAAAGTGGGCATGGTTTCGTTGGGCTGCGCCAAAAACCGCGTGGACAGCGAAGTGATTTTGGGCACGTTGCGCGAGGCGGGATATGAAATCGTTTCCGACCCCGCCGAGGCGGAAATCATCTTCGTCAATACCTGCGGCTTTATCGAGCCGGCCAAGGAGGAATCCATCGAAGCCATTTTGGAAATGGCGCGCTATAAGGAGACGGGAAAACTTGAAAAGCTGTTCGTCACCGGCTGCCTGGCGCAGCGCTACATAGACGACCTTTACCGGGAGATGCCCGAGGTGGACGGCTTTATGGGCGTGGCGGATTATACGCGCCTGCTGGAAATGATGCGGGAGGCCGAGGCCGGCGCAAGGCCCCGCTATGTGTGCGACGGCGAGCGCTTTTTCAAATCCAAGCGCGTGCTTACCACCCCGGCATATTCCGCCTATGTGAAAATTTCCGATGGTTGCGACAACCGCTGCAGCTATTGCGCCATTCCCCTGATTCGCGGGCCGTATCATTCCCGGCCGTTTGCGGGTATCGTGGAGGAATGCCGGGAACTGGCGGCGCGCGGGGTGACGGAAATTACCTTGATCGCCCAGGATACCTCCCGCTACGGAAACGACTTCCCGGAGGGCAAGCTGCTGTTGCCGGAACTTCTCAAGGCCGTGAGCGATATTGAAGGCGTGCGCTGGGTGCGCGTGCTCTATTGCTATCCGGATACCACCGACGACCGCCTGCTGGACGCCATTGCCGCGCTTCCCAAGGTGGCCCCGTATGTGGATTTGCCCTTGCAGCACATCAACGGCCCCCTGCTCAAGCGCATGAACCGGCGCGGCTCTCCGGAGTGGATCAAGAGCCGCATCGCCGCCTGCCGCGAGCGCGGCCTGACCACGCGCACCACCATGATTGTCGGCTTCCCCGGCGAGACGGAAGAGGCCTTCCAGGAACTTTTGCAGTTTGTAAAAGAGGCGCGTTTTGACCGGCTCGGGGCCTTTACCTATTCGCCCGAGGAGGGAACTCCCGGCGCGGAAATGCCGGATCAGATTGACGAATCCGTAAAACAGCGCCGCCTGGACGAACTTATGACCCTCCAGCAGGGAATTTCCCTGGAGAAAAATACGGAGCGCATCGGCGAAGTTTGCGAGGTGCTCTGCGAGGGTGTGGAGGACGGCATGTATGTGGGACGTTCCATGCGCGAAGCGCCGGAGAGCGACGGCGTGATTCGCTTCCGCGCGGATGGGGAAGTCGCCCCCGGCAAATATGTCAACGTCAGGATTACCGGAGCGGATGCCTACGACCTGTTCGGAGAAAGAATTTCCTGAGCGGCGAAGCGGCCCGGGGGACGGACAGGGCGTTGTCAAACCGCGGCGGAGCGCCGTCCGCGCTCACCAGGGTTTCCGCTTTGAAAAAGGACTTCAATGGGCGCGTTTTCCGCCCTGACAGGGCTTGGTTTTGGTCAATGCGGTTCCGTCATTTCCGCCAAATTGCCTCGGAACGAAGAGCCCCTTTGAAAGCGCCCTCGTATCCGTTGCGAGCGCGGCGCGAAGGGACGGGCGGCGGAATGCTTTTTGCGAAGTTTTGAGCCGGAGGGTAAAAACATCCGGTTTCAGGCGCGATGCGCCCGGGGGAGAATACCCCGCCGCGGGCGCATCCGTGCAGATTTACGATTTTCGGGGAGGTATTTCCATGAATCTTCCGAATAAGCTGACCATTTTGCGGGCTTGCATGATCCCCGTGTTCGTCGTACTGGCGCTGCAAACGCCCCTCTGGGCGCAGATTTGCGCCGCCGCCGTGTTCGCGTTGGCGAGTTTTACCGATTACCTGGACGGCCATATCGCCCGCAAGCGCAACCTCGTCACAAATTTCGGCAAGTTCATGGACCCCATTGCCGATAAGCTGCTGGTGATGTCGGCGTTCGTGGTGCTGGTGGGGCAGGGGCGCATGCCCTCCTGGGCCTGCATCATCGTGCTGGGGCGGGAGTTCGTCATTTCCGGCTTCCGCCTGGTGGCAGCGGACGCTGGGCGCGTTATCGCCGCCGGGCCGCTGGGCAAAATCAAAACCGTCACCCAGATGGCGGCGGTGCTTTTGCTATTGCTGCTCTCCCCCGTTTCCGGCGAGCCGCTGCTGGGACAGGGCGGCAAGGTGTTTGCCGATGTGGTGATGTACATATCCACGTTCTTTTCCCTCGTCAGCTGCGTGGACTACATCGTTCGCAACCGCGATTGTTTGAAGGACAGGTAACCGTGCGCGTTCTCGATTTGGACATGGATTTTTTCCTTTCCGATGTATGCGAACTGGCCGCGTCGGGGGAAAGGCCGTCTGCCGGTGAAGCGCGGCCGTGGGACGAAAAGGATGTGCGCGCCTTTCTGGAGGAAAACTGCGGCCTTTCGCGCAAAAAGCCCCTGCCAGGGCGCGTGTTTGAAACGCACGATGGGGCGCTCTGGCTGTGGAAAGAATGGGTGGAGGCGGGCAAACTGCAAGCGCCGTT
This sequence comes from uncultured Clostridia bacterium, assembly GCA_904420265.1. Lineage (GTDB taxonomy): Bacteria > Bacillota > Clostridia > Christensenellales > Aristaeellaceae > Pullichristensenella. Next base: position 612 of record CAJFUU010000247.1, on the reverse strand, counting down.
TCACGTGACCCATGTGGATGCGCATTCCGACCTGGGCGTCGGCAGGCCCGGCCCGGCCTATGTGTTGGAAACCGTGCTGGTGCTGCCGCCGGAAAAGCGCGGGGACATCGCCCGCTACCGGAGCGAGCAGAAGCTGGACGAGGCCAATTACCTCCTGTTCGCGCTGGCCATGCGCTATGTGTCGTCCCTGGAAAACGTGCGCGCTCCGCGCTCGCGGCCGGACATGCCCGCGCGCATCGCCGTGGGCGGCGCGGAAAATCCCCGCGCCCTGCGCCTGTGCTCGACGCTTTCCCGCCTGATGCCTCGATACGACTTTCGCGAGCCGGAGATTCCCTATAAGGCCTATGCGGACTGGCGGCAGTTTCGCGCCGAAGCCCCTTACGCGCTGGCGAGCCTGGCCATTTCTCCGCGCTATGCGCCCAAAGAGGCGGATTTTATCGCTGAAGTGTTCAGGGAGTATATTGTGGAAGTGTAGAAAAGGCCATTTCCGGAAAAGCGGGAATTTCGCCGGTTTGCTTACCATAACCCACGGAAATCAATTTTGAGAGAGCACCCGAAGGATCATATTCGGATCAAGCAAACAATCAAACATAAGTTTGGAGAAGGCTCGTT
>CAJFUU010000246.1 GCA_904420265.1 uncultured Clostridia bacterium | reverse complement strand
TACAGCCGGCGCCTCTACGCCGGATTGTACAATTAAGGAGGTAGCAGCAAGAATGAACGACATCGAGAAGCAGGTCACTCCGTCCGAAGAGCAGCAGGCCGAAGCGTCCGCCACGGAATCCGATTTCATGGCCGACGTGGAAAAATCAATGGTGCAGCTTCGTCCCGGACAAACCATCACGGGCACCGTGGTGCAAATCACCAATGACGAGGTTTGCGTCAACGTCGGCTATAAGGCAGACGGATTGATTAAAAAGGCTGACCTCTCCTCGACCGATGTAAAGGTTGGCGACGAGATCGAAGTCGAGGTCGTCAAGGTCAACGACGGCGAAGGCAACGTGTTGCTCTCGCAGCGCAACATCGTCAACCGCAAGATCTGGGATGAGATCATGGCCAAGTATGAGTCCGGCGAGTACGTCACCGGCATGGGCAAGGAAGCCGTCAAGGGCGGCCTGCTCGCCGACGTTATGGGCATTCGCTGCTTCATCCCCGCCTCCCAGCTTTCCCTGCGCTATGTTGAGAAAATCGAGGAGTTCGTGGGCCAGGAGTTGACCCTGCAGATCATCGAAGTGGACAAGGCCAAAAAGCGCATCGTCGCTTCCCGCAAAAAGGTGCTCATCGCCGAAGAGGCCGAAAAGAAAAAGGCCATCTGGGACGCGCTGGAAGTCGGCAGCGTCGTAAAGGGCATTGTGCGCCGTCTGGCGGACTTTGGCGCCTTTGTGGACATCGGCGGCGTGGACGGCTTGGTGCATGTGACCGACCTGAGCTGGGGCCGCGTGCAGCATCCCTCGGATGTGGTCAAGGTCGGCGATGAAATCGACGTGAAGATTCTGAACGTCGATCCGGCGCGCGAGCGCATCTCCCTCTCCTATAAGGCGACCCGTCCCCGTCCGTGGACCGTGGCCGGTGAGAAATACCCGGTTGGCTCCGTGGTGGAGGGCAAGGTCGTGCGCATCACCACCTTCGGCGCGTTTGTGGAACTGGAGCCCGGCCTGGACGGCTTGGTGCACATCTCCCAGTGCGCGCTCACCCGCATCGCCAAGGTCGAAGACGCTGTGAACGTCGGCGACATCGTGCGCGTGAAGGTGCTGGATGTCAACACCGAGGCCAAGCGCATCTCCCTGTCCATCCGCGAGGTGCTCGAGGACGAGGCCATGGAGCAGATGCCCGCGAGCAACGATTTGGACGAGTACGCCATTGTGGACGTGCCCACCCCCGCCCTGGAGGACGAGCCGGAGGCCGTCCCGGTGGAAATCCCCACTGCGGAAACGGAAGAAGTTCCCGCCGAGGAATAATTGCCTCGCTTCCATGCGGCACGGCGCAACGCCGTGCCGCGTTTTCTAACGCGCGTTTGAAAAGGGAAAAACGCGCAATTTGCAGGGAGTTTCCCGTCCGTTTTGGCAAAAATCCGCAGCGCCATAATGGCGCAGGAAACGCCGGAATTGGCGCGCTTGCCAATCCGCGGAAGGCAAAAAACGGAAGGCCGCTTTTCTTTCGGAAGGGCGGCTCGCCCCGTCAAAGAGCCTCTTTGCGGAAAGACTGCGCGCCCGGCGGTTGAACCGCAGGAAACATACTTGGGATATGCGCCTCAAAAACGGCGCTTTCCGCGGCGGAAAGGGCGGCAATTTCGCAAAAACGCCGTTTTTCCCTCAGGCGAAAAGCGGGTTTGGTGCTTTTCGATAGCCAGTCTGCTTTTTCTCTCGGAAAAACAAGCGTGCGGAGCGCAAACAGCATGGAATAAATCCTTGCTCGCCGGCAGGCGCTTTGCGCGCGCGGCCGTCAGATACCGTCTTGTCATAAGCGCACAGTAGAGTATTTTCCGGAACCGCTTGCGCGTCGCAGCGGCTCTTTGTTGCGCACCGAAAGGTTTGGAAGGAAAGGTTGTTGAATATGCCGCATATGGAAACGCTTTCGCTCTTTTCCGAGCGCGACGGCCTGGAGCTGCCCCTCCTGGTCTTCGTCCCTGATGGCGAAGTGCGGGCGGTCGTGCAATTTTCCCACGGCATGTGCGAAAACAAGGAACGTTATGCGCCTTTTATGGAATTTCTGGCCGCGCGCGGTTTTGCCTGCGCCATCAGCGACCACCGCGGCCACGGTGCGGAAGCCCTGAAGCGCGGGGAATTGGGCTATTTTGGCAACGACGGCGCAAACGCGTTGGTGGACGACTTGCACCAGGCGACCGTCTGGCTGCGCGGCCGCTTTCCGGGCAAGCGCGTTTACCTGTTCGGGCACAGCATGGGTTCGCTGGCGGCGCGCGTTTATGCCGCCCGCTTCGACGGCGAACTTGCCGGGCTGATCGTGTGCGGTAGCCCGGGCTGGAATCCCGCCGCACCCTTTGGGCGGCTGCTGGCGCGCTTTTTGGGCGCGTTGAAAGGCGAGCGAAAGCGCGGAAAGTTTTTGAAAATCATCACCTTTGGGCCGTTTTACCGGGCTTTCAAACGCGAAAACAGCAAATGCGCCTGGATTTGCGCAGACAAAGCGGTGGTGGCCGCCTACGAGGCCGACCCCCTGTGCGGGTTTACCTTTACGTATAACGGCTTTGAAGCCCTTTACACGCTGATGATACAGTGCTACGACAAGCGCGTCAAAGCGGGCAATCCCAACCTGCCCATCCTCTTTATCTCCGGCGCGGAAGACGCCTGCCGCGGCGGCGACAAGGGCTTTGTCCAGGCCGTAGAGCGCATGCGCGGGCGCGGCTATGCGCGCGTGGACAGCCGCCTCTATCCCGGCATGCGCCATGAAATTCTCAACGAGGCCGGCCGCCAGGCCGTCTATGACGACGTATTGGCCTGGCTGGAGGCTCGGGAGGCGGAAGCGTGATTGCGGTGGTCGCCGGCGTGGTGCGCCGGAAAGGACGACTTTTGCTCTGCCAGCGCCCGGAGGGCAAACGTCTTGGCCTTTTATGGGAGTTTCCCGGCGGCAAGGTGGAGGCGGGCGAAACCCCGGAAGCGGCGTTGGAACGCGAGCTCAAAGAGGAGTTGAATGTGACGACGCGCACGGGCCGCGTCCTGGATGTGTTGCGTGCGGACGACAGGAATGGCGGCGATTTGCTGCTTTTGTTTTACGAAAGCGAAATCGTGTCGGGCGAACCGGAAACCGTGGAATGCCGCGCGCTCGCCTGGGTGCTTCCCGAGGAGGCCGCCGCCTATGACCTTGCTCCCGCAGACGCCGCCTTTGCGCGCAGAAATCTTCCCGGCGGCGTTTGAAGGGCGAAGGAAGGCTGTTTCCGCATCGTTGGCTGTTGCCAATGTATGTTGGCTAAAAGTGGTTCTGTGAAAAGATAGCTTCGGCGGCGATTATGTGGGAGTTTTCCCCCACCGGCGTTTGAGCGGCAGATGCAGGTCATTTCCGCATCGTTGGCTGTTGCTACCGGTGGATGCTGGCCGAAAACGGCTCTGTGAAAAGGCGACTTCGGCGGCGGTTATTTATGGAAGTTTTCCCAGCGGCGCTTGAAGGGCGGATGCAGGCCGTTTCTGCATCGTTGGCTGTTGCTATCGGTGAATGTTGGCCGAAAACGGCTCTGGGAAAAGACGACTTCGGCGGCGGTTATTTATGGAAGTTTTCCCAGCGGCGCTTGAACGGCG
>CAJFUU010000245.1 GCA_904420265.1 uncultured Clostridia bacterium | reverse complement strand
GGATAGTCCTTTAACGGAGTATAGCTTTTCCATTGCGGATACCAGTGGCTTTGATGCGCTTATGCCATATAGGTTTATGGGGCCTTTCAAATGCAACGATGGCTTGCATCTTGTTTCCAAGGGCGTGCTGAGATTCAGTTATGGATTTATCGATACAAATGGTAATTTGACGATTCCTTGTGAATATAATTCAGCATCTTCTTTCAGCGAAGGGTTCGCCGCTGTGCAAAATGACGATGGCCAATGGGGCTTTATAGATACAGAAGGTAATTTAGTCATTCCGTACGAATATGATGGCGCGCGCTCTTTCAGAGAAGGGCTTGCTTCCATAAAGGTGAACGAAAAATGGGGATTCATAGACACAGAGGGCAACTTGGTTATCCCCTGCGAATATGACACCGCTGACGATTTCAGCGAAGGACTTGTGCCGGTAGAGAAGAACGGTGAATGGGGTTTTATCGACGTAAATAATAGCCTTACTATTCCTTATGAATATGGCTACGCTTGTCCTTTTTATAACGGTTATGCCCGTGTGCAAAAGGATGGCAAATGGGGTTTCATAGACATGGAAGGCAATTTGGTTATTCCCTGCGAATATGACACCGCTGACGATTTCGGCGAAGGACTTGCGCCGGTAGAGAAGGACGGTAAATGGGGCTTTATCGATACAAATAACAGCCTTGTTGTTCCTTACGAATATGACACCGCCAATTCTTTCAGTAATGGCCGTGCTCGTGTAGAGAGGGACGATAAATGGGGCTATATTGACACGACCGGAGAATTGGTCATTCCTTGTGAATACGATTCAGCATATACCTTCTCAGATGGCGTGGCCGAAGTGCTAAAGCATGAAGGAGAACATAGAGCGGGTGTTATCGATACCAATGGCAATATTCTTATCCCCTGTGAATACGATCAAGCGGCTTATGGTGAAGGCTCTTTTATCATGGAGAAAGGGAACGAACTCATTATAATCTCCCGCGATGAAGTGCAGCCTGGCTGGGAAGAAGAACTTGCGGCGCATGAACGGGAACTTGCCGAACAGGAAGAAGCGCGAAGGGCTGAGGCTGAAGCGCAAAGAATGCTCATGGAACACACCGACAAAGAAACGATACAGAGCGTCCAAGCGGCGCTGAACGAAGCAGGCTACGATTGCGGAACGCCTGACGGCATCGCAGGAAAGAATACACAGGCAGCTATTTCCGCATTTCAGCAAGACAATGGCTTAAGCGAGACGGGAACAGTTACCCACGAGTTGCTTTTGGCGCTGAATATCATAGACGGCGAATGATACGATCATTTCCCGCTGCCCTCTCGACGGCAGCGGGATTTTTGCGTCCATGGAACCGTCCTGATTTTCGGGGAATCCGCCAAAACGGCGGCCTTATCATTTTCATGACCGTTTCAAACGGCTCCGGAGCGGCGCGTTTGCCGTCCAAATCTCCTTGCTTCGCCGCCAGCGGCCCCGCAATGCTTGCGGCCATTTGCCTCCCATCACTCCGGCAAAGGCAAATAATGAAATTTTGTTTTATATGCGTATGGAAATCCCCTTCCGGGCATGGTATGATAGAAAGGCAGGGAAGGAGGCGGAAATATGCAATCCATCCGGGAAATCTACAAGATTGGCCGCGGCCCGTCCAGTTCGCACACGATGGGGCCGGAACGCGCCGCCATGCGCTTCAGGCAGGAACATCCCGAGGCCGACCGCTTTGAGGTGCGTCTGTATGGGTCGTTGGCCAAAACCGGCGAGGGCCACGGCACCGACCGCGTGCTGATGAAAACGCTCGCGCCCGTCAAGACGGAAATCAAATGGATTCCCACGGCGGAGTTTCCGCTCGAACATCCCAATACGTTGGACTTTTTGGCCTTTGAAGGCGCGCGGCAAACGGGCTTTCTGCGCGCGTTGAGCGTGGGCGGGGGCGACGTGCGCTATCCGGGCGAGGCGGAGACGGAAAAGGCGGAGGTATACGCGCAAAACAGCTTCCACGCGATTGCCGAAATCTGCAAATCGCGCAATTTGCGCCTGAGCGATTTCGTGTTTGAACGCGAGGGCGAGGAGATACTGGATTTCCTTTCCGAAGTCTGGCGGACGATGAACGCCGCCGCAGACGAAGGCCTTTCCCGGCGCGGCACGCTGCCGGGAGGATTGGGCGTGGAGCGCAAGGCGCAGTACCTTTTTCATCAAAAGCATATCGACGAAAGCCCGGAGACGCGCGAGGACCGCATCGTCTGCGCCTACGCGTTCGCCATCAGCGAGCAAAACGCCGATGGCGGCGTGATTGTCACCGCGCCCACCTGCGGGGCCTGCAGCGTGCTGCCCAGCGTGCTGCGCTATATGCGCGAAAACAGGGGCTTTTCGCAAAAGCGCGTTTTGCGGGCGTTGGCTGTGGCGGGGCTGATTGGCAATTTGATTAAAACCAACGCTTCCATCAGCGGCGCGGAGTGCGGCTGCCAGGCGGAGATCGGCTCGGCCTGCGCCATGGCGGCGGCGGCGCTGGGCGAGCTGTTTGAAATGGGCGTGGACCAGATTGAATACGCCGCCGAAGTGGCGCTTGAGCACCACCTGGGCCTGACCTGCGACCCCATTTGCGGCCTTGTGCAGATTCCATGCATCGAGCGCAACGCCGTGGCCGCCATGCGCGCCATCAACGCCGTGCGCATCGCCAATTTTTTGACCGCCACGCGCAAAATATCTTTTGATACCGTGGTCAAGACTATGTACGAAACCGGCCGCGACCTTCTGGGCCGCTATCGCGAAACCGCCGAGGGCGGTTTGGCCAAGAATTACGCCAAAGCATGAGAAAAAGTGCCTTCAGCGCGCAAAATTTTACAATTTCCTGTTGCGCGCGAAGGCCAAACTGTGCTATAATTTGTCGGAAAACGCACTTGCGCCGATCCGGACGGCGGTT
>CAJFUU010000244.1 GCA_904420265.1 uncultured Clostridia bacterium | reverse complement strand
TTTCCCTGCGCCTTGGCCAGGGGCTTGAATACGTCCGGGAAGTCGGGACCGTCCATCACCTGCGCGGTGTGCTCGGGGTTCACATACAGGCTGCCCGCGCCGCCGACTATCAGCAGGCGCACATCCGTGCCGCTCAAAATATCACACAGATGCTTGAGCGACGTGCTGTGCTGGGGCAGCGTCTCTTCCGTCCAGGCGCCGAAGGCGTCGATCACCACGTCGTAGCCCGCCAGATCCACTCTGGTCAGGTCGTACAGGTCCTTCGTCAACACTTTCTTTGCCGCCGTGCGGTTTTCGCCGCGCACGATGGCGGTCACGTCCAAATTGCGATCCAACGCTTCCTTCACAATCAGCTTGCCAGCCTTGCCGTTTGCACACACAACCGCGATTTTCATATTTGTTTCCTCCTCAAAAAATGTCTGTTCTGCGTTTTTATATCCGAGTGGTCTTAGAATTTGCCGTTTTCGTTCTGCCAGGTGGATTCGTCGGCGATGGTTTCCATCACGTCCCAGTGTTCGGCAATTTTGCCGTCTCCCACGCGCCACAGGTCGTAGTAGCTGGTGTGCGCGCCGCCATAGGTGCCTTCAGACACGGCCAGCACGAAGTTGCCCTGGGCCAGCACCATATGCGTTTCGTCGTAGATCATCTCGATGCCCGCCTCGCTCATGGCCGCCAGCGCTTCGCTCAGCCCGGAAACGCCGTCCGCAATGGCGGTGTTGTGCTGGATGTAGGTGTCGCCGTCAAAGTACTCGGCCGTCTTGTCCGGGTTGTTTCCCTGCATTACGTCATACAGGAAGTTTTCCACCAGTTCGCGGTTTTCTTCGGTCTTGTCCAGGTCGGTAATCTCCGTCGCGCCGTCGGTCTGCGTGTGGCCGGAGGGATTGGGCTCGGCGACAAAGGCCAGGTTGTCCCAGTGCTCGGCGATTTCGCCGTCCTCATCAAAGCGGAAGATGTCGAAAGCCACCTGCTCGCCGGCTCCGGCAAAGTTGTAAATGGTGTGCAGGAAAACATATTCGCCGTCTTCGAAGGCGCGGATGTTTTCCACCGTGGTGGGGGTTTCCGCCGCGGCCAGGCCTTCCACAGAGGCCACAAAGGCGTCGCGGCCAGTGCCGGAGGCGAGGTTATGCTGGATGTAGTTCTCGTCCAGCAGGGAAGCGGCCAACTCCGTATCGCCGGAGGCGAAGGTGCCGATCAGGGCAAGCGCCTTGTCAATCTGCGTTTCAGGCGTTTCCTCGGCCTGGGCAATAGAGACGCTCAGAAGCATGACGATGGTGAGAAGCAGTGCGGCAAACTTTTTCATTTTGGGGTTCCTCCTTGGGGTTTTCTGCGGGCTCTTTCCCGCCCGCAGGTATAGCATAGCACCCCTTCCCGCGCTTGAAAAGTACGCACTTTCCCGTGCCATAGGCACCTCTTGGAAACATTTGCGCGGTTTCCGAAAGGAAACTTTTTTGCGCCGCAGGGCTTTTCGAGCCGCAGAGTTAAATTGTTAATTTTTGAAGAAGTATTGACGAGTCAATTCCAGTCTTCTATACTTGCCTTAGGGGAACTTTTAACCCTTAGTTTCTGAAATATACAATGGAGGAGCGCATGGCGAACAAAGAACTTCCCGTATGCCCGGTGGAAACCACTTTGAGTTTGATCTCCAACCGTTGGAAGGTGCTGATTTTGCGCGATTTGTTCACCGGCACCAAACGCTTTGGCGAACTGAAGAAATCTCTGGCCGGCATCTCCCAAAAGGTGCTTACGGCAAACCTCAAGGACATGGAGGCCGACGGCCTTTTATCCCGCAAGGCCTATCCGGAGGTGCCGCCGCGCGTGGAGTACACGCTTACCGAAACCGGCGCAAGCCTCAAGCCCCTGATTGGAGCAATGTTTGATTGGGGCATGGATTACAAGGCGAAAAACAATTCCCCTTCCAACGCGTTGGTGGACGCGCTGGGGAAGGCGCTGCATTGAGGGCATGTTTTTTGAGAATCGGCCCAGCAATACAATGAACGCCCAAAAGGGAAACGCCATGACATCCAAACAAAAACACTCCTTGTTTAAGGAGGAATTTGACAAGGTATTGCTGTCCAAGGGAGGACGTAGACGATCTCGAGCATGGGCGTTACAGCCGCTTTGAGGCCCAGATCGTTGCCAACGAGGCGATTTCCTGAGAAAATTGCGCGAAGCTTTTTCCGGAAGCGCCTATTCAAAATGAGGGGACAAAGCCGGCAAATATGAAATAGGGTTTTTTGTTTTATTTCTGATCGAACGGAGAATTGCAATCATGGGCATATTAAAAATTGCGCTATTACAAATCGCACCCTGCAAAAATTTGAAAGAAAATCTTGAAAAAGGCATGGCGTATTGTAAAAAGGCAAAGGAAAAGGGTGCTGACATTGCGCTGTTTCCTGAAATGTGGAGCAATGGATATGACATTTATAATAGACCTGTTGATGAATGGAAAAAAGACGCTGTTTCTATTGATAGCGATTTTATCAATGCTTTTGGCATGCTTGCAAAACAGCTTGATCTGGCCATCGGGATTACCTTGCTTGAAAAATATAAAAATGCTCCCCGTAATTCTCTTGCCCTTTTTGATAGATTTGGAGAATTGAAATTTGTTTATGCCAAAGTACATACCTGCGATTTTGATGTAGAACGAAATCTGACAGCAGGCGAGGACTTTTATGTTACAACGCTTGATACGTCTTGCGGCAAGGTAAAAACAGGCGCGATGATTTGTTATGACAGAGAATTTCCTGAAAGCGCAAGAATCCTCATGTTAAAAGGCGCGGAACTCATTCTTGTTCCAAATGCTTGTCCTATGGAAATAAACCGCCTTTCGCAACTTCGCGCCAGGGCCTTTGAAAATATGTTGGCTATTGCTACATGCAATTATCCCAAAACTGTGCCAGACTGTAACGGTTACTCAAGCGTATTTGATGGCGTTGTTTATTTGCCGAATGAAAGCGGTTCAAGAGATACCTGTATTTTTCAGGCAGGCGAAGAAGAAGGAATTTATATTGCCGAACTTAATTTAAAGCAACTGCAGGAGTATCGTACATGTGAAGTATTCGGCAACGCCTACCGGCATCCCAAAAAATACAAACTCTTGACCGAGTCAAAAATTGATAAACCATTTATCAGAAGTGATTATCGAGAGTAGTCAATGATACCAAATTAGGGTTTGGAATATTCCCAACCGGCAAAAATCTTTCTTACTGTCTCAGAAGTAACGTATGATTTTTACGTGCCCATAAAACCTTTGTTTGCGAAGTCCATTTCTCCTTTCATGCGCATCATAATAGCATGATAAGGTAGTTTTTCTATGGATAGGTGAAATACTGTACGCTGCTCAAATCTTTTCAAGGTATCCGTTTCATAAAAGAATATCCCCAACCGCCGCAAATCCGCCATCCATTTTAACAACGTCCCGGCATGCTTACTGCATACGCATAGGAAAGGCGCAATCCCGGCAGAGTCGCCGGAGACTCTGCCGCTCACGCGCTATTTTCCAACGCAGAAATTGGCGAAGATGGCGTCGATGACCTCCTCGGAGGCATCGCGTCCGGTAATCTGGTTGAGCAAATCGCAGGCGCGGTAGAGGTCCAGGCTGGTCACGTCCGGTTCGAAGCCCTGCGCAAGCGCCTGTTCGCAATCATGCAGCAACGCAACGGCCTCGCGCGCAATGCGGATATGGCGCTCGGCAGTGAAGGTATCTTCTTCCACGTTTGAATGCAACCGGCGGCGCAGCGCCTCCAACAGGGCCTCCATCCCTTCACCGGTGGCGGCGGAAACGCGCACGATCTCTCCCTTGGGCAACGCGCCTTCGTCCAGACGCAGGCCCAGGTCTATCTTGTTCAGGCAAAATATGCAGCGCTCGTCGGCGTGGGAAAGCATTTCCCGGTCCGCGTCCGTCAAGGGAAGGCTGGCGTCGATGACGAGCAATACCACGTCCGCGCCTTCCATTTCCCCGCGGGCGCGTTCAACGCCAATCTGCTCGATGGCGTCCTCGCTTTCGCGGATGCCGGCCGTATCGCTCAGGCGCACCACCCGGCCGTCCAGTTCCAGGCGTTCGGTAAGCACGTCGCGCGTGGTACCGGGAATATCGGTGACAATGGCGCGCTCGCAGCGCAAAATGGCGTTCATCAGAGAGGATTTGCCTACGTTGGGCCGTCCTGCCAATACGACGGACGCGCCCTCGCGCAGTATGCGCGCCCCGGCGGGGTCGATACGGCGGGAAATTTCCGCCGCGATAGCGCCGGTCTCCGCGCGTACCTGCGCCGCGACCGGTTCCTCGTCAATTTCATCCGGAAAATCCACCGCGGCCTGTATCTGGGAAAGAAGGTTCTCAATGCGCCGCACGGCGTCCATCACAAAGAAGGACACGCCGCCGCGCATCTGCCGAAGCGCCGCGCGCCGCGCGGCCTCGCCCTGCGCGCCGACCAACTGCATAACCGCTTCGGCGCGGCTTAAGTCGATGCGGCCGCTTAAAAAGGCGCGCCGCGTAAATTCTCCCGGCTCTGCCAGGCGCGCGCCAAGCTGCAATATGCGGCGCAAAACCGCTCTGGCGCAAACGCCGCCGCCGTGGCAGTGGATTTCAGCCACGTCTTCGCGCGTATAGGTATTCGGGGCCTTCATAAAAACGGCCATTACCTCGTCGATCGCCGCGCCGTTTGCGTCCATCGCCAGCCCGTAACGCAGGCGATGGGACGCCATTTGCGCGCCATGCCGCGCCGGGCGGAAAGCCCCGGCGAGAATTTCCCGCGCACGCGGCCCGCTCACGCGCACAATAGCGATTCCCCCTTCGCCCGGCGCAGTGGAAACGGCGGCAATTGTGTCCATCGCTTCCGTCACGCGGTATACCCCGTGCGCACCGGCAACACCAGATGCACATAGTCAAGGTCGTCCTCCGGGGTAATGACGCAGGGGCTGAGGCTGTCGGTGAAGTTCAAAACAATCTTCTCCGCGTCCACCGTGCGCACGACGTCCAGCATATAGCGCACGTTGAAGGCGATGGTCATTTCCCCGCCTTCGAGCTGCTCCAACTCCATTTCCTCGTGCGCGTCGCCCATTTGGGAGTTGGAGTCGATCTCCAGCATATCGTCGTGCAGATGGAAGCGAATCAGGTTGACGTTGCCCTCGCGCGCCAACAGCGCGGCGCGGTCGATGCACTGGCGCAGCGTTTCCAGGGCGGCCACGGCGCGCACCTTGAAGGAAGTGGGCAGAAGCCGCCGGTAATTGATGTATTCTCCGCCGATGAGCGTAACGTATATATCCGTGTTCTTCAGGCGCAGCTGCAAACGGCCGTTGGCGCTGAAGCACAGGGAGACGAAGGCATCTTCGCCGCCGGGCAGAAGTTTGCCGATGTCGCCGATGGCGCGGCCGGGAATGATGGCGCGGATGGACTCGAGCACGTCGGAAATTTTTTCCCGCTTGTAGGCCATGCGGAAACCGTCCAGGGCCACCATGGTTACGTCTCCGCCGGCAATTTCCAAAAGCGCGCCGGTGAGCACTTCGCGGGCGTCGTCCGCGGCGATGGCAAATTCCGTTTTCTGGATCATTTCCCGCAACGTGTCCTGCGGCAGCGTCACCTCGCTGCTCTCCGCCATTTGCGGCAGGGCGGGATAGAGGTCTGCATCCTGGCCGGCCACGTTGATGACGGTGGCTCCGGAAACGATGTTGAACACAAAGCGGTCGTTCATGCTGATTTCGATGGAGTCGTTGTCCTGCAAACGGCGCACGATGTCTATAAACAACTTTCCGGGAATAACGCCGCGGCCGTTTTCGCGCACATCGCATTCCACGCGCGTAAGGATGGTCAGCCGTTCGTCTGAAGCGGTGATGCGCACCTGGCCCGCGCCGGTTTCAATCAATAAACCTTCCAAAATGGGATTGGCCGTGCGCGTGGTCAACGCGCGCGAAGCCGTTTGCAGGCCCTCGAGCAGGGCTGCGGAATTGCAGTGAAGCCGCATGGCTGTTTCCTCCCTTGTGCATGATTCTATATTTTATATAAAAGAACCGTCGTAGTTGTAGGCATGGGGAAAATGTGGAAAAGCGCGAAAAAGCGCGTCACGGCGGGCCGGAGACGTCCACAGGATATGTGGACAGGCTGGGCACAGTTTCGACCTTTTTCCACAGGGGGATCAGCGGTTGGTGATGAACTGCCGCAATTCGTCGACCGTTTTGCGGAAAGCGATGTCCCGCCGCATCATGTCGGCCACCTTTTCGCAGGAATGCATCACCGTGGAATGATCCCGGCCGGAAAACACGCGGCCGATGGCCGTGGTGGAAAGCGGCGTCAGTTCCCGGATTAAGTACATGCTCACCTGCCTGGGCAGGGCGATATCGCGGCTGCGGCGTTTGCCGGTGACGTCCTCTCCGCTGACGGAGTAATGGTTGGATACGGTCTGGATGATGGCGTCCGGCGTCACTTTGCGCGGTTCGCGGCTGGAAAGCAGCGCCGAAAGCGTTTCCCGGGCCATGTCGATGGTAATGGGCTTCTTCATCAGAAGCGCCTGGGCGTTGACGCGCACCAGCATGCCCTCCAGTTCACGAATATTGCTTTCCACGCGCTCGGCAATATATTCGAGCACCTCTTCCGGGGTGTCTATCTCTTCTTCAGAGGACTTTTTTTGCAGGATTGCCACGCGCGTTTCAAAGTCCGGACGCTGTATATCCACCGTCAGCCCCCATTCAAAGCGCGAGCGCAGCCTTTCCTCAATGGTGGGAATGTCCTTTGGCGGACGGTCGGAGGAGAGGATGATCTGCTTGCCGTTTGTGTGCAGGTGGTTGAAGGTGTGGAAAAATTCCTCCTGCGTGGCCACGGTTTTGGAGAGAAACTGTATGTCGTCCACCAAAAGCACATCCACATTGCGCAGCTTGGCGCGCAACTGGGCCGTGCCCTTTTTTTTGACGATGGCGTCGATCAACTCGTTGGTGAACGTTTCCGAGGTGATAAACAGCACGTTTTTGCGCGGATAGTTCTGCTGGATATAGTTGCCGATGGCGTTCATCAGGTGCGTTTTGCCCAGCCCCACGCCGCCGTAAATAAACAGCGGGTTGTAGGCGCCGCTGGGATCGTCCGCCACAGCCAGCGCCGCCGCGTGCGCAAACGAATTGGAAGGCCCCACCACGAAGTTTTCAAACGTGTAGCGCGGGTTGAGCATGGAGGATTCCATTTCGCGATACTGTTGTTTGATTTCTTCCGGGGTCTTGATTTCAATGTCGTATGTGCGGCCCATCACCGCGCCCAGCACGCTGGAAAGCTGCCACAAATAGCGCGAGCGCAGGTGTTCCACCACCATGGCGTTTTCCGCTTCGAGGACGATGGCGTCCTGCGTGACCGCAATCAGCTTCAATTTGGCAAACCAGGTGTTGAAACACGGCTCGGTCATGTCCCCTTTGAACATGGAAATGGCCTTTTCAAACGCCGCGAGTTGCTCCTCGGTGTAGTGCATCCCGTTCCTCCGTAAAGTTTTCCACAATTTATACACATATGTGGAAATTATGACGATAAATCCGCTTATTTATTGTATCAGATTCGAGAGAGGACTTCAAGTCGCGCCGGAAATTTTCCTGTTGACGGATGGTGGAAAGCCGGTGGAAAATGTGTTGACAATGTGACGAGAATTCAACGCTTTTTCTCCACGAGCGGATTTGGTTGAAAACGCGGGGCCGGGAAGGTATAATATAAGATGCGCATTGCCGCCCCTTTCGCGAGGCGATGGGTGGCGGCGGCGATGCTATGGAGGGAAATTATGGCAAAAAGAAGGGCGGAGGCCGTCGAAAAAAAGTCGAGAGGGCCTTGGACGGCAATTGCGGCCGGCGTGTGTTTTGCGCTGGCGCTGTTTTGCGTGTTTGTGCTGATCGCCTCGGGCGGCGTTCCGGAGCTCGTTGGCGTTGAAAATGTGTTGCGCGGCCTGGGAGGCGATTTGAGCCTGCTTTTGCCGCTGGTATTTGTGTGGTTGGGCGCGCTGTTGGCCATGCGCGCGCGCGGCATGCGCGTGGCGACGTGGAAGCTTTTGGTCAACGCGCTGTTTGTGCTGCTGATTTTTGGCGCTTTTCACATGTTCTATGCCGATTACATCAATGAAAACGGTTATTACGTGACAAGCGCGCTGGGCTATGGAGATTTTCTGAAAAAGTCCTACGATTTCCGCGTTGGCGGCGGCGCGTTGGGCGCGGTCATCGGCGGCTTTCTGTACCTGAAAATTGGCGTCTGGCCGGGCTTTTTCGTTTCGCTTCTGCTGGCGGCGCTGTGCCTGGCGGTGAACGGCTATCTGGGCAAATGGATTCGCGCCGCCCGCCGCCGCGCTGAGGAGAACCGCGTGTTGCGCGCCGAAGACGAGCGCCGCCGCCGTGAAGAGGAAGCCGACCGGAATTTTGAACTGGATCGCCGCACCATGCTGCGAAGCGAGGAACTGATTCACACCCCGCCGGTGCGCCGCACGCGCCCGCATGAACCGGAGGCGGCGGTGGCCGAACCCCCGGCAGAGCGCCCAGCCGCGCGCCGTCGCGCCGCCAGGCCGTCTCCGGACGAACCGGTTTCCCCCATGGACGCGCCGCGCCGCCGGGCCGCGAAGGCGGAAAATACGCCTGAAGCCGCGGAAGGGGAAGCCCCGGCGCCCACGCGTAAGGCGGCGAAAAAGCGCGTCAGCACCAAGCCGCGCATTTACAACGAAACCGTCGAAGAGGGCCAGGCCGAGGAAGGCGCGGACGCCTTTGGCCCGGTGGTGCGCGTTGGCGGGGCCGTGCTTGGCGCGCATGCGGCCGGGGGCGGAAAAAAGACCGCCTCGAAAAAGAGCAAGGCCCCGGAAAAGCAGGAAGACGGGCAGTTGGCGTTTCAAGACGACCTCACCATCGAGCCGGACGAATATGAATTGCCCGACGACGAAGCGCCCTTCGACGTGCCCGCTTCCGGCAAAAAACCCCTGCCCAAATTCAAAAAGACGGAAGCGGTTGAAGAGGAAGAGGAGTACGCCTACCCGCCCATCGACCTTCTGTCCCACGGCAAGGCGCCCGACCGGCACGAGAGCGACCAGAGCGATATGGAAAAGGCCCAGCTTTTGTGCGATACGCTGCGCTCCTTCGGCATTGAAACCCGCCTGACCGGCATTGCCCACGGCCCGGCGGTGACGCGCTTTGAACTGCAACCCGCCCCGGGCGTGAAGGTGAGCCGCATTAC
>CAJFUU010000243.1 GCA_904420265.1 uncultured Clostridia bacterium | reverse complement strand
GGCAAAACCGTGTAAACTATCCTTATTCTACGACAGGCCTTTTATTTCCCTGTCCGTTGAACAGGGTACTGTCCAAAGGAAAACCGGGCAATTTTTGCTTCCTACGTCAACCGTGCTTGCAGTCCGTGGTCACTTGCGTCCGTATAAGTTCCCTTGCCTGCAAGTTTGCTTCCTTGGCTTGCAGGCTTTCTCATCACGCTGATAGTCTGTTGACTTTGTCAACATCCTGAAACGTCGCCAGGCGACGAAAGTTTCCTCGGCGCATTTGCCAAACCCTGTAGGGCTGTCAAATGTAGCCGCAATGCGGCAAATCCTGCCAGGCGGCGAAGTTTTCTTGACAGCGGCTTTCGCAACCTGCGGTTGCGCGCATCTAGGTAAAATCCCCTATCTTGCGGGCTTTCGCAACGCGCTGACAGTCTGTTGACTTTTTCGGCATCCTGACCGTCGCATGCCAACCGGGCGGCGGTTTTGCCCGCTTAAAACGACGTTGCCCGCTGGCCGAGGTGTTCGACGATTTCATAATCGCCCTTTTGGATGGCGACGAAGATTTCGTCAAACGTGTTCACGGGATAGGAAAAGCGCATTGCCCCGTCCAGTATATGCAGCGTATTGTGCGCGTCCGCGCCGGCGGTGCCGGGCAGTTTGTAGCGCTTGGCAAAAGCGTGCGCCTTTTCATCGAACGAGGGGTCCATGTGGCGGCCGTTGAATACTTCCACCGCGTCCAGGCCATAGGGGTCCGGGTCGAAATGGGGGATATAGCTGGCCTCGCGGAAGGGGTGCGCGTGGGATACATACCCGCCCGCCGCATGCACGCGGCGCAGGTATTGCACCTTGGGAAGCAGGGCGATATCGCGGTTTTTCAGAAGAAACGCCTCGTCCAGCCCATAGGTCAGGTATTCGGGGCCGTCGGTATAGGTTTCCCAGCCCGCCAGCACGGTAAGGCCGATCTTGTCGCCCATGGCCTTGGCGGCGCGGTAGCCCGCAAACAGGCCGTGCACCTGGTCCTCCCAGGGGATGTCATAGGGCACGTTGATGTTGGCGTTGAAAAAATGGTCGGTCACGACGATCAAATCGTACCCGGCTTCCTTGCAGGCGCGCGCCATGTCCGCGCCGCCTACGCGCGCGCAGCGGCTGGATTCCGCCGTGTGCAGGTGCATTTGTACGTAAAAGCCCGTGTCTCTCATGTTCACGTCCTATCCGCCAGCACGGAGACGAGCATTTCGTTTTCCGTCAGCCCGGCGTGCTGTCCGATCAGTCTGTCCCCGGGTTTGGCCCCGGGCAGGGAGAAGGCGAAATAGCGCGTGCCGGTGGCTACGCCCAGGTAGTCGCCGATAAAGTCGTCGAATTTGGGATGCGGCTCACCCCGCCCGAACAGACCGGAGGCAAGCACTTCCTCACGGGGAAGCAACAGGAAATCCCCGCCGCAGTATTCGCGGAAGGCCGCTTCAAACGCCGCGCGGCGATGATGCTTTACATAAAACGCCGCGGCGCGCGGTTCGATGGACGGCGGCAACACCAACGGCTCCAAAAGCGCCGGAATTTTCGCCACATCCACCGCCTCGGTGGTATTGACCATGCCGTGGTCGGCGGTGATCACCAGCAGCGTATCTTTCAGCTGCGTCCGCAGGGCCGCCAGTTGCGCGTCCAGGGATTTGAACTCCGCTATGGCCTCTTTGGAGCCTTCGCCGAACTTGTGCATCTTCGCGTCCGGCTGGTTCCAGTAGGCAATGGTAAAGGAAGGCCTGTCGCCGCGCGAGATCATGCGCAGCGTATTCGTCACTTCCGCAAAGCTGGACACGCGGTGGCGAAAGTCCGCCCCGTGTTCGGAGTAAGAGTCGAAAGCGTAGAGCACATGCGTGTCGCACGCGCCCTTCATGCGCTCAAACACCGTCTCGTAAGGGATCAGCTCCCCGGCGGGAAACGGCCCGTCCACACTTTTTTCCGTATAATAGGTCGCGCGCTTGAAGGCGATAATATCGGCGGCGAATTCCTTCATGTGCAAATGCCAACCCAGCCAGCCGCTCTCCAGCGCCGATTTGCCGCAGTAGTAAGCCGTGGTGGCGGCGGCGGTGGTGGGTGGGAAAATGCTGGTGACGGTGGCAATTTCATGCGAGCGCAGGTAGGAAGTTTCCGGCAACGCGTTTTGCAGCGGCCGGCCGCCCATGCCGTCCAACAAAAGCAACATTACGTGCAGGGGCTTCGTTTCCAGATACGGCTTTAATTCCGGCAGCGCCGGGTAGGCAAGCGGCGCGCCGAAATAGCCCGTCAGCGCGGCGAGCGTGGAGAGAATGGAGCGGTCGTAATCCGGATAGACGATGTTCATTGCAGCTTCTGCAGCGAGGCGTCCAGCCTGCGCAGCGTTTCCTCCCTGCCCAGAAGATAGGCGATTTCAAACGCCCCGCCCGGCGTGGAGGCCAGGCCGGAAATGGCGATGCGCAGTGGCCAGAGCATCTGGCCGTTTTTCAGCCCCGTTTCGGGAATGAAGGCCATCACCGCGTCGTGCAGCGCCTGCTCGGTCCACTCGCCCACGCCTTCCAGCACGGGCCGCACCGCTTCCAGCGCCTGTTTGGCGATTTCGGGGTTGGTTTTCATCTTCTTGTGCGTGTACAGGTCGTTTTCAAAGGCGGGCATTTCCGCCAGGAAACCGATCATGTCCGGAATGCGGTTCAAAACCTCAGTGCGCGCCTGCAAAAGTTCGGCCAGGCGGCGCAAATCAAAGCGCGCCGGGTCGAGCACTTTGGCCATCCACGGCTCGGCCATGCGGTAAAATTCCTCTGGCGAAAGGCGGCGGATATACTCGGCGTTGAACCAGGTCAGCTTGTCCATATCGAAGATGGATGGCGATTTATTCAGCCCCTCTACGTCAAAGCACTCTTCCAGCTCCTTGAGGGTGAAAAATTCGCGTTCGCTGCGCGGGCTCCAGCCCAGCAGGGCAATGAAGTTGATGATGGCGTCCCTGAGATAGCCCATCTCCAGCAAATCCTCAAACGAGGGATCGCCATAGCGCTTGGAAAGTTTGCGCGTGGCGTCGCGCATGACCACGGGCAGGTGAATATAGATGGGCGGCGTCCAGCCGAAGGCCTCGTAAAGCAGGTTGTACTTCGGGGCGCTGGAAAGGTACTCCGTGCCGCGCATGACGTGGGTAATGCCCATCAGGTGGTCGTCAATGACGTTGGCAAAGTTGTAGGTGGGCAGGCCGTCGGCCTTGATCAGCACGTTGTCGTCCAGCGTGGAGCAGTCTACCTCCACATGGCCGTAGAGCAAATCGTCAAACCCCGCCTTGCCTTCCAGGGGTACGTTTTGGCGGATGACATAGGGCTCGCCCGCGTCGAGACGCCGCTGCACTTCCTCCGGGGACAGGTGCAGGCAGTGCTTGTCGTATTTGAAGGTTTTGCCCTCTTTTTCGGCCTGGGCGCGCGCCTCGTCCAGCCGCTCTTTGGTGCAGAAACAGTAATACGCGCCGCCGCGCTTCACCAGCTCCTGCGCGTAAGGCAGGTAAAGGTGCCGGCGCTGGGTCTGGATATAGGGGCCGTAATCGCCACCCACATCCGGGCCTTCGTCGTAGGTCAACCCTGCGGCGGCCAGCGAGGCGTAGATCTTTTCCACCGCGCCGGGAACTTCGCGCTCCTGGTCGGTGTCCTCAATGCGCAAAATGAACTTGCCCCCGTTGCGGCGGGCGAACAGATAGGTATAAAGCGCCGTGCGCAAACCGCCCAGGTGCAAATACCCCGTCGGGCTGGGCGCGAAGCGTGTGCGGACTTGCATGGCCGGTAACTCCTTTGCGGTTGGATGGGCGCGGGAAGACGCCAAAGGGCCGTCCCGCGCCGGGGAACGTTTTACTCCGCGTCAAAGGCGAAGATGGTGATAAAGTCGTACTTTTCGCCGGCGCGCAGAACGCTGTCCGGAAATTCGGGGTGGTTGATGGAGTCGGGCGCGTACTGCGTTTCCAGGCAGAAGCCCTCGTGCTTGTGGTAGTTGCGGCCGCAGGAACCGGGGTTGACGCTTTCCAGGCCGTTACCGGCATAGAACTGCACGGCGGGCATGTCGGTGTAAACCTGCATGACGCGGCCGGTGGTCGGCTCGGTCACTTCGCAGGCAAAGCGCAGGCCCTCGTCCTCGCCGTTTAAGTTGAAGTTGTGGTCGTAGCCGTTGCCGTAGCGCATCTGCTCGTCCTCTTCGGTCATGGCCAGGCCATCGCCGATGCGCTTGGCCTCGCGCAAATCAAAGGGCGTGCCGCCCACGGGGCGCATTTCGCCGGTGGGGATGCACTTGCGGTCGGAAACCACGGTGAAAGTATCGGCGTCGATTTCGATGGTGTGGTCGTAAATCGGGCCGCTGCCTTCGCCGGCAAGGTTGAAGTAGGTGTGGTTGGTGAGGTTGCACAGCGTGTCCTTGTCGGAAACGGCCTCGTAGTGGATGACCAGTTCGTTGTCGTCGGTGAAGGTGTAGGTCACCATTACCTTCAGCGTGCCGGGATAGCCCTCTTCGCCGTCGGGAGAGGTGTACTTGAGAACCAGGCTGTCCTCGCAGATGCCTTCAATGGGCGTGACATCCCAGAACTTGCGGTCGAAGCCGACGTTGCCGCCGTGCAGATGCGTGACGCCGCCCTCGTTCTTGGCCAGGGTCAACTCCTTGCCGTTGAGCGTGCATTTGCCGTCGGCAATGCGGTTGCCCACGCGGCCGATGAGCGCGCCCAGATAGCCGCACAGGGGCTGATAGCCGCTCACGTCCTTGTAGCCCAGCACCACGTTGCCGATCTTGCCCTCGCGGTCGGGCACGTTGATGGCGCGGATGATGCCGCCAAAGTTGGTGATTTCCACCGAAGCGCCGGAAGTGTTGGTCAGGATATACAGGTCAGCCGCCTCGCCGCTGTCCAGTTTGCCGAAGGGTACCTTGCGAATGCTCATGGTGTCAAACCTCCTGCGTTATTTTCCACTTTATATCATACATCGAACGCCGCCGATTTTCAAGACCAAAGGCAAAACCGGCGCGTTATTTTCTCAGGCATATCGCCCCGGCGGGGAGCGCGCCCGCCACTGGCATTTGACCAGCCGCGGCGATGGCGGCATTGCGCCCGGCCGGTCCATGCAAGAAGCGACGCGGCCCTGCCCTGTTTGCACGCTTCCGGGCCGCGCATTTGCGGCAAACGGCGCGGCGGGTGAAACGGTGGAAATACCCCTTCTCCACGTGCGGCTTGGCGCCCGGCGCGGAGAAAAGCGCCGGGAAGGAAAAAGGCAAACGGCGTCCAATCCTGACATTGGAAGATTACACATTTTCGCTATATGACCAGCTTTTAAAAACAGGCTTGCGGATGCGCGATATAGATGAGATGGACACACTCGGCTTTCTGCGCGTGCGGGCATGGAGCGCCGGAGCAGGCTGGACGGGGAAGCCGGACGGGAAGGTACATATCGACGATGTTTTGTGACAGGCAGGGAAATGAAAACGCATTGTCTTCCGTCTCTGAAAGTGTTATGATATGGTTATCATCATCAAGGAGGCGGAAGACATGTCAACATGGGTTTGGATTATGATTCTCGTGGGGATTTTTTGTCACGCGCTTATGACATCGGAAATTGCAGAAAAGAAGGGATATTCAGCCGCAGCGGGTTTTTTGATAGGATTGGTCTTGCCCGTCATTGGACTAATTTACGAAGCGGGACGGGCAGTCTCGGAAGCGAAGCAGACGGAGCGCGATATGAGATTGGCACAAATGATCGCAGATGAGATGTGTAAAAGAGAAGAAGGTACAATCGAAAAATAGACCGTAGAACATGAATCCGCATACGCATGCGGATTGGAACTTTTCTCCACGCGCGCGGCCTGGTGGCTTGCGGATTTTGTCATCGGCACGGTGGACCACCCTTCTCCACGCGCGTACGGCCTGGTGACGCGGGAGCCGAGGGGGCGGAGAGCGGCTCCTTCTCCATGAGCGCAGGAGCCTTGGCTCATCGAATGTATTTTGCCTCTTTCCGTCCCCTTGCGTGAGCGGGCGACTGCGCAAGGGGGAATTGAATGCGACATTTTCTATGCACGCATCCATGCGCACGCAGGCGACTGATTGCCTTTTCCTCAGCGGTCGCAGCCATTTTCAACACGCGTCCATGTGTGAACAGGCGACTGGACGACGCGCTTTGCCAGAGTCATTGGCACAGGCCACGCATCCACGTGTGAGCAGGCGACTGTGATTTACCGGGCCATTTCTGTCGGACGAATTTCACGCGTTCGCGCGCAGGCGACTGGCGAGCACTTTCCCATACTTGCACCGGGTGCGAATACTTCTCATCCGGGCGCAGGAGACTTGGCGGCGGGAGCCGAGGCGGACAGGGGGAACGGCTCCTTCTCCCCGCGCGCAGGCGGCCCCGAAGTCGCGCAATATATCCGTCCACTCAATGTCCCTTCTCCCCACGCGTGCGTGGGCAGTTCTCCAGGCAATCCAGTATGCGTTTGTCCATTGTACTATGCGCTATACGCGTGTGTACAGTTCATGGCGAAAGATTTTTATACGGCTACCGAAGCCCTTTTTCACGCGCGCGTAGGTGGCCCGTTCACCTTCCTGGGCAATTACGAGGAGATTCACCCTTCTTAGGCGGCCCCTGACACCATGGCAATAGGCCGCGCTTTTCATGCCCTTCTCTACGCGCGCGGGTCCTATTCATGCATCTTGCTGGACGGCTCGCCAATCCTCCTCTCCACGCACGCGTAGGCAGCTCTACCGGCACAAACCTGCATCTCAGGCAGGGACCCCCTTCTCTTTCATGCGCACAGGCTGCCCTGTCCATGTCGAAAAACGTCGGCAGCGCTTTCCCTCCTCTCCCCGCGCGCAAAGGGCCCGAAAATCCGAGAGAAGAAATCCTTTCTCGGTGTTCCTCTCCGTCTGCGCAGAAGGTTCGCATGGTTTCCGTTTTGTCGGCCAGGGTTTGTTCCCTTCTCCGCTCGCACGCAGAGAGTCCTATATTTCAGCGCGCGGAAGAAACAGGGGGATTTCCTTTTTTGCCAGCGCGCAGATTGCCCTTGCCGGACCCCTGTCTTCAAGTCGATCTGATGCCCTCCTCTGCCCGCGCACAGGCGGCTCGCTTGACATCTTCTGCCTCGGAGCGTATAATTGGCATATCTGGAAGGCGGAGGAAGCCGGTTTTGACGTATACTTACAAGACGCATGGAACGTGTTCCAGGCAGATTGAAATTGAACTTGATGGCGATACGGTGCGCTCGGTCCGTTTCATCGGCGGCTGCACCGGCAACACGCAGGGCCTTTCCCGGCTGGTGGAGGGCATGAAGGCGGACGAGGTCGTCCGCCGTCTGAGGGGCATACAGTGCCGCGCGGGCACCAGTTGCCCCGACCAACTCGCTCGCGCGCTTGAATGCGCCCGGGTGAAGCGCTGAGGGGGACATGCACGTGCAGGGAAACGGCGACGGTCGCTATCGCGGCGGGGCGAGCAACGCCTATTCGCCCAACATGGAGCGGCCGGGCAGAAAGTCTGGCGGCGGCAGGCGCACGGCCTTGAAGGTCGTGCTTTGCGTGCTTTTGCCGCCCGTCGGCCTTGTATGGATATGGCGCACGGCCTCGTTTGCCACGCGCGGGCGGGTGCTGGCCTCGGTATTGGCGTTTGCGTCCATGTTGGTGATGTGCCTGCCGCTGTTCCCCGGCCGTCAGGCCACGCCGGTTACGCCCCAGGCCGCCGCGCCCGTTGCCGCCACGCATGCGCCCGAGGAGGACGTGGTGACCGCGCTTTCCAATATTGAGGAAGTGCTCTTGCAGCAGGAGGCCGCGGAAGCCGCGCAGCGGGGCGAGGCCACGCCTTCGCCGGAACCTACGGAGGAACCGGCGATGACAAACGAGGAAATCTACGATACCATCGTTTACAGCGTATACAACAACGCCGTCTACTACCACGCCACCTCCATGTGCAACGGCCAGGAAAACCGCCGCCAGCTCACCGTGCGCCAGGCGCAGAGCCTGGGCCTGGGCGCGTGCCCCAACTGCAATCCGCCCGTGCCCGTCACGACGGCGGCGCCCGCCGCGGAGTAAAAGAACAGGATGAGCGCACAGCCGTTATAAATACAGGCGGCGCCCTTTTCGGAATCTATGAAGCCCTCGGGAATGTCAGACCGAGGGCTTCGTTTTTTTCCATACCGTTTGCGGCGGAACGCCGCGCCATTTTTGGCATGCGTATGCTATTCCTGGTGCATGGCGGGCAGCCTTTCCAAAGACAGCAGGGTCTCCGTCAGTTTTTGCAATGTTTCCTTGCCCAGATACGCCTCAAGATGTTCCTGCGCCTGTTTCCAGAGGGGCTTTGCCTCCCGCACTTTTTCAGCGCCGGCCTGCGTAAGGCGCATTTGGCTTTTCCTGTTTCCGGGCGGGGCTTCGTCATAAATCCAGCCGGCGGCATACATTGCCTTCAGGTTACGCACAAGCGTCGTGCGCTCAAGGCGCATCTGCCGCGACAGTTCCGCTACGGAGCAGGGTTCGAGTTTCTGAAGATTGCTCAGCATTGAATATTGGTTGAGCGTAAGCCCCGTGCCGGCCAGCGCTTTGTCGTAACAGCCAGTTACCGCGTTGGCCGCCCTTCGGAGGTTGATGCAGTGGCAGGCGCTGCTTGTAATTGGTTTTGCCGCTTCCACGATCTCGCCTCCGTTTTATTGTTTTTGCCAGAGAGAGGGTTTCCTGTCAAAAAAGATGTTCTTTCCGGAAATGCTCAGGGGAATGCCTTGCCAGATTATATCCTCGCCGCCGGCATAGTCCATTTCTTCCGCCGCCTTTCCCGCGGAGAACAGGATTCGGTTGTCCACCCGCATATCCGCCGCTACCCCGGCCGCTGAACTTAGAGCGATTCCCAGGTCCATTGGCGCAAAGGCGCAGTTGGCGCGGGCCTTTTTGCATTCCCCGCAATTTGCAAAGACGCACATGGAGCAGTAAGGAAGGCCGTACCAGGTTCGTTTTACGCCGATGAGCACCACCGCCTGCGCCTGGAGTATGTTCGCGGCGTCGCGGGCAAAGTGCCCTTCCGCCTTGCCAAATTCACGCAGCCCGATTTCCCGCATCTTCTCGCTCAGCTTCACAATCTCATTGCCGGTCAGCACCAAAGTGACGATATTGTCCATCCCCCTTGTCTTGGGGGCGGTTCGCGCCGCGGCGCACATCAGGCCCGCTACGGTCAGCAGCGCGCTTTGTTCCAACGCTTCGGAACGGTACAGCATGTAAAAACACCTCCGGCTTGTAGTGTATATACACTACACTACAAAAGAAAATTTGTGTCAATAGCAAAACAGCTATTTTCAGAGGGCGGCGCGCATTCTGCGCCGGCTATAACGACTCAACCGAAGGGCTTTCATAAAACAGCATATCGCGAGCGCTTCTACAATTTTGAAGGGCCTCCGGCCAGCTTTGGCGGAAAACCCGCCGAAAGCGCATTGCATGCGATGCAAACTTCAAAACAGAGAGGGAGGGAATTTTCCTTCCGGCGAATTTGACGGAGGGGCGGGGTGGCGCTGCGCTGACCGGAGCCAAACCGTTTCAGGGCGAAAAAATCCGCAAATGTTATTCTTAAACGGGGAACCGCATAGGGAAACCGGGGATGTGCGGCGGCCAAAGGCAACCTTTCGGAACGCGTGAACGCCGCCGGGATTGGGCCTTCCAGGGCGAATTGCCGGTTTAACCGCTGGTTGTGCTTCCACCGCTCCGCCAATTTTTTCGGGAATTTGGGGGAAAGCGCCTGCCACATGGCGCGAACCGCGATGCCAGCGGATTACCGGTTCCGAAAGATGCATCGGTTTGGATGCGCCCTGCGCAGCCGGTCTGCCGTGTTCATCCGTTGCCGTGGCCCGGTACAGGCAAACGCTGCGCCCGCTTTTGGGCAACCGTCACTCCGCACTGATAAGACCCTCCCGGATCATGGAGAGATTGTTTGCGCATGTATTCGAAGCGGGATAGCCCGCGTCTTCGTCTGTTTCCCAATCAGCGCCCGTGCCGATGGCGGCACAAACCCCTTCTGCGTACGCTTCCAGAACAGTTGAAGCGCTTGCGCTCGAGCCGGGTTTCAATTCTGGAATACCCCTTGCCAAATGTTCAAAAGTTCGAAGCAAGGACCGCGCGGACAATGCCTCAATGTGCGCAGGGCCCACTTTCCGCATGCGACCGTCTCTCTCAATTACAAAACACATTCGGAATTAAGGCGCGCCAAGGATGGTTGGCCCCAAAAAGGGAGAAGCCTCCGGGTCGGCATTCCCGGGGGCTTCATAACATGTTCAAAAGTTCGAGGCAAGGACCGGCGCGAACAACGCCTCAATGTGCGCCGGGCCCACTTTCCGCATGCGGCCGTCTCTCCCAATTATAAAACATATTCAGAATTAGGGCGCGTCACGGATGGTTGGCCCCAAAAAGGGAGAAGCCTCCGGGTCGGCATTCCCGGGGGCTTCATAAGAGGGGGGAAGGGTGACGCCTTTCGGCGTTGGTTGCATTATAACGATTGTTTGTGGAAAAAGTGTGTCAAAGTGTTGTATTTATGAGAACGTTTTGCGATAAATTCCTGCCTTTTCAAGCCCCTGCATTTCCACTTCCGTCAGTTCCCGCCACTGGCCGGGGCGCAGGTTTCCCAGGCGGATATGCATGATGCGTACCCGGCGCAGGCGCGTAACGCGATACCCCAATGCCTCGCACATGCGGCGTATTTGCCGGTTCAACCCCTGCACCAGAATGATGTTGAACGATTTCTCTCCCGTTTTGCGCACGCGGCAGGGCAGCGTCACCGTATCCAAAATCGCCACGCCCGCCTGCATTTTTTCGATAAATTCGCGCGTGACAGGCCTGTCTACTTCCACTTCGTATTCGCGCTCATGCCCGCCCTCGGCGCGCAGCAGGCGGTTGACGATTTCGCCGTCGCTGGTGAGCAAAAGCAGGCCTTCGCTTTCGCGGTCAAGCCGGCCCACGGGGAAAACGCGAATGGGATAATGCAAATACGAAACCACGTTGTAACGCTCGCGCGGGTCGGCGGTACAGACGATGCCCACGGGCTTATTGAGCATCAGGTATACGCGTTTGCCGCGGCCGGAAAGCGTTTTGCCGTCCACCTCCACGCGCATGCCGGGCGATACCTGGTCGCCCAAAACGCCCACGCGCCCGTCCACGCGCACGCGCCCTTCAGCAATCAGCCGGTCGGCTTCGCGCCGGGAGCAATAGCCGCTGTCGGCAATGAACTTGTTGAGACGCTTTTCTTCCATAAAACATCACCGCCCGCGAACCCGGCGGAACCAAACCGCCCGCACTGTAATAACAACTGAAAGGGCGCGATAAAACGTCCGCCCCACCCCAGGCCGGAAAAGACGGCCGCGCACCGCCGCTGCACGGTGGCTTGTTTTCCCTCTGCCGCCGCCAGGCTGTATCAGTCACGAGGCGCGCCCTCGGTATATACGGCCGGGAAAGCGCGCACGCCGCGTTTCCTTCCGCCAGGGTTTTCTCCGGCGAAATTATAGCATATTGCAAAAGCGCCCGTCAATCCCGGCGCAGGCAATCGACAAGCGGCGGAAAATGTGGTATCATGGAAAAAGTTCATATTCGGAGGCGGATTATGGCAAAGGCAATCCTTCGCAAAACCCGGGAAACGCGCGTGCGCGGCGGGCATCCGTGGATTTACGCATCGGAAATCGACAAAACCGAGGGCGCGTGCGCGCCCGGCGAGGTCATCGACGTATACAGCTGCAAGGGCACGATGCTGGGGCGCGCGCTTTACAACCCCCGCTCGCAAATTACCCTGCGCATGCTCACCACACAGGATGAGCCGGTGGACGAAAATTTCTTCAGAGGCCGCCTGACCGACGCCTGGGAATACCGCAAGCGCCTGTGCGATACGCAGAGCTGCCGCGTGGTGTATTCGGAATCGGATTTCCTGCCCGGGCTGGTGGTGGATAAATTCGGCGACGTGCTGGCCATGCAGACGCTTTCCCTGGGCATGGATCAGCGCAAGGACATGCTCGCCCGGCTTCTGTGTGAAATCACCGGAGCGACGGGCGTGTATGAGCGCAACGACGTGCCTGTGCGCCGCCATGAGGGCCTGGAGATGCAAACGGGGCTACTGCTGGGCGAAGTGCCCGACCGCGTGGAGATGGTGGAGAATGGCATTCTCTATCTCGTGGACGTGAAAAACGGTCAGAAAACGGGCTTTTTCCTCGATCAAAAGCAGAACCGTGCCGCCATCGCCCCGCTGTGCCCGGGGGCGCGGGTGCTGGATTGCTTTTGCCACAACGGTTCCTTCGCGCTTAATGCGGCCAAATACGGCGCCCAGAGCGTGCTGGGCGTGGATATTTCCGAGGACGCGTTGGATGTGGCCAGGGAAAACGCCAAACGAAATGGCCTGGACGTGGCGTTCGAGGCGCACAACTGCTTTGACTTTTTGCGCGAACAAACCGAGGCGGGAGAAAAGTACGACCTGGTCATCCTCGACCCGCCGGCATTCACCAAGTCCCGACAGGCGGTGGAGAGCGCCCTGCGCGGATATAAGGAGATCAACCTGCGCGGCCTGAAGCTGACCCGGCCAGGCGGTTTCCTGGTGACGTGTTCCTGTTCGCAGCATGTTTCCACAGAGGCGTTTCAGGAGATGGTCAACCATGCCGCCCGCGACGCGAAAAAGCGCGTGCGTTTGGTGGAGTACCGCACGCAGGCCCTTGACCATCCCATCCTGCCCGCCGCTCCGGAAACAAAATACTTAAAGTGCATGATCCTCCAAGTTATGTAGGCCGACAGTGTCGGCTGCCAGAAGCTGCCGCGGTCGATGGTATCGACAACCGGAGCTGCCGCGAGGGAGCGGCGGCCCCCAGCCCCGACAAGAATGGGGCAGGAGGCCTTCGTTGCGTTTTGGAAGGAGAGGATGTGCGAAGCGACGCCGGGCGGCTCAGGAGCAGGAGCCGCCCGGCATTTGTTGCAAGGGAACGGCACCTGCGCGGCAGCAAATGGGATTCCAAGGGACGAGTCCCTTGAGCGGGTGCGGGCAGATGGGAGGTTAACGAAGACAACGAAGAAGCCCTGCGGCTGACGATGGAACTGCCCCGGGATGGCGGCGCCGCCCTGGCCGGCGAACAACTGGGCAAATGGCAGGGCACAACCGGCGACGGCGCGGCGACCATCTCCCTGGTGCGCGTCTCTTCGTCTGAGGGCGGCGCGACGGTCGGGCTCTTGTGGAATACTGTGAATGACGCGCAAAGCGCCCGCCAGGATTGCCCTTTGCGCATAGGCGTGATACAATGGCGGTGATTGCCCCTCCTGAGGGCGGAGAGGCGTCCCGGCGCATTTTCCGCCCGGGGGCGGGGCCGGGATCCGGACAGGGCAGCGCCACCGCGCCTGTCTGCCATCCCTTTTTAAAGCATCGCGCAAACGGACAAAGGAGGAATCGCCTTGTGAAAAAGTGCAAAATCACAGTGCTCAGACGCGAATTTTATCCAGACCTGGCGAAAGAATACATTCCCATTCCCGATTTTGGCCCTTGCCACATGTGCAGGGAGGGGGATACCTTTCTGACGGGCGGGCCGTTTGGCAATGAGATGCCCAAGGGCTTTTGCACAATGGCATGGCAGGCGGTCTGCTTGCAGGCCACCACGCTGGCCGGGGGCGGCAAAGTGTTTGGCCACGACCTTGTACACATTGCCTGCTGCAACGACGGCGTGCGGCCGGTAATTTTCAAGCTGGAAGCGTATGAGGACGACGAGGAGCCCGTTTTTTGAGGCTTTCCCAAAGACAAGTAAGCCCCGAGCCCTTTCCAGAGCGCCGCGGGGGCACGCGCATATTCGGGCATTTCAAGAATTTCGCTGGTTCAAGCCGCCAAGATGCCTGTATCGCCGCATGCGGTTTTAAACTTCGCGTTGAAAACCGCCGCCTTCGGAGCGCAGACAAAGCCTGCAACGCAAAAATTGCTTTCACTTTTTTGAGAAAGCGCGGGCTGTCAAAAAACCCTGGGAGAGCGCGAGAGGGCCGAAGCCCTTTCGCGCTTTCAATCGTACCCGGCGACATGTGCGGCGGGGCGGTTTTGCGTCGGGGAATCCCGTTTCTCAGAGCAAAAATCGCTTCCTTGCAATTTTCGCTTGTGCCGCATCGCGAGCAAAAATTGGTAGGAGTGGCCGCGGCGGGGGATCTTGCTCCCCCTTCCGCCAGCTTGTCAAAAATACTTTTGTGGCAAGCTGTACTTTCACTTTTTTGAGAAAGCGGCAGTCTGTCCCAAAAGGCGGGCAGGAGCGCCTGTAAAAACATTTCCGGCGAAAGGTTTTCAAGCCGGCAAGACCGGCCGCTTTTGACAATTTGAAAAATTGCGCCTCGCTGCTTTTGCATGTGTCGCGCGGAG